>DASRYP010000104.1:0-11596 GCA_035687165.1 Actinoplanes sp.
CCCGAACGCCCCGGCGACCGCGCTGTCCTGCGCGATCGCTCGCAGCGCCCGTCCGGCGAAGGTGCGCCGCAGCACCAGATGCGCGCCGAACACGACCACCCCCGCGAGCACGAACGCGACCAGCGTGGTGACCGGGAAGACGAGGCGGCCGAGGCTGACCGACGCGGTGGCGTACGGATTCACCGAGGCTGTCATCCGCTGGAAGTCGGCGCTCCAGATGTTGGCCGCCACCTGGATGGTGATGATGAGCAGCCCGAAGCTGACCAGCAGCGAGTTGAACTCGGAGACGGCCAGCCGGTCGAAGAGCCACTGCAGGGCCGCGCCCGCCACGAACATGGCGGGCACGGTGACCAGCAGGGTCAGCAGCGGGTCGACACCCCACGAGGTGGCGAGCTGGAAGGTGAGGTAGGCGCTGATCAGGATCAGCCCGAAGTGGGCCAGGTTGATGATGCGCAGCACTCCCCAGGTCACGGAGAGGCCGATCGCCATCAGGGCGTAGAGCCCCCCGATCAGTGCGCCGCTGAGGACGGCCTGGACGACGTTCATCGCAGCGGCGCGGTGGCCTTGTCGGCCGGCCAGACGGTCACCCAGTCGCCGTCCTGGATCTGCTTGAGCGACTGGGTCGTCGGCCAGAAGTTGTGGTCCTTCGGGTCGAACGTCAGGTGCCCGCTGAAGACCGTGTCGGCGCCCTTGCTGTGCAGCGAATCGCACATCTTCTTCTGGTCGGTGCCGCCCGACCCGGTGACCCCGGCGGTGAGGATCTGCCACGCGTTCCAGGAGGCGGTGGCCTGCGTCTCGAACACGGTGTAGGGCAGCTTCGCTTCCTTCGCCCGCGCGGTGAACTGGTCGACGATCTCGGTCGCCTCGGGCGGCAGCTTGGCCAGGGTCGCCTTGTTCGGCTCGAACATCGACACCGAGAGAAGCCCGTTCGCCGGCTTGCCCAGCGCCAGCAGCGGACCGGGCGCGGGGAAGAGGGCGAACATCTTCTTCGGTACGTAGTTGAGCTGCTTCATCGCCTGCAGGATGTTCACCGCGTCGACGCCGAGCCCGTTGCTGATCACCAGGTCCGGGTTCGCGTCGCGCACCTGGGTGGCGATCGGCGCCCAGTCCGTCGTGGTCGGCGGGTAGTGAACGTCGACCACGACCTGCAGGCCCTTCTCCTTGGCGATGCTGATGGCGCCGGCCCGGTCGTCCTTGAAGCCGTCCGAGACGAACGCGGCCGAGCCGCTCTGGCTGGTCAGGACGGCGACCTTCGTGGGCGGTGCGGGGAGGGTGGCGACCGCGTCGAAGAGCTGGTTCGGGATGAACGAGTTGGGCTGCGGGCCGATCGACCAGGCCGGGAACTGGCACTCGTAGGTGAGTTGTGGCGCCAGCACCGCGGTGTGCTGGGGCAGCACGTAGCCGTGGCGCTGGGCCACCGCCATCGCGGACAGGATGTTCGGGGTGGCGTACGGGCCCATCAGCAGGTCGACCTTGTCCTGCGTGATCAGCTTCTCGTAGAGCTGGCTCACCTTGGACTGGTCGGACTGGTCGTCGAGCACCTTCCACTCGACCTTGCGCCCGAGCAGGCCGCCGGCCGCGTTGAGCCGGGCGACGTACTCCTCGCCGGCGATCTTGTGGATCAGCCCGGTCGCGGCGAACGCGCCGGTCAGCGACAGCGTCGAGCCGACCACGATCGGCTGGTCGCCGCCCTCCTCGGCACCACCGCGGTTGCAGCCCGCGGTCACCATCGTCAGGGCGGTCGCCGCCGCGAGGGCGGTCAGGAAGCGCCTGCGCATGTCAGTCCTCTCTGCTGTCGTGAACAACCGCGCCGCCGACGACGGTCAGCACGGATCGGAGCTGCTTGAGCCGCTCGGCGGGGATGGTGAAGTAGTCGTCGTTCAGCACGACCACGTCGCCGAGGCGCCCGGTCTCCAGGGAGCCGAGCTGCCCCTCGTCCTCGCCGCCGAGGAACCACTGGTTGGCCCGGGTGTAGAGGGTCAGCAGCTCGGCGCGGCTGATCTGCTGACCCGGGTTGATCTGCCGGCCGAGCGCGTTGAGCCCGGTCGTCGCGTAGTAGGCGTGGATCCACGGGTTCATCGGGGCGATCTGCATGCCGTCCGAGCTCATCCCGGCCGGGATACCGTTGTCCACGACGGTGCGGAACGGCGGGCCGGCCTGCGGGCCGGTGCCGGCCAGGTACTGCCAGCCGGTGAGGTTGACGCCGCCGCCGACGGCCTTGAGCCGGTTCAGGTACTCGGTGGTGATCTGCGGGACGTGCGCGATGACCCACCGCAGCTTCTCGATGCCGATCTCGGCGTGCACCGTCTCGAACGCTTGGATCTGGGTCTGGAAGTCCGCCCCGGTCAGCGAGTGCACCTCGACGCGCCATCCGGCCCTCGCGGTGCGGCGCGCGGCCTCGAGGAAGACCGGGCCTCCGGCGTACGCCTCGGCGATGAACTCCCCGATGCCGCCGGTGCGCACCAGGTCGTTGCCGAAGAACGGGAACGCGTTGTGCAGCCGCTTGTCCAGCGTGGCGACGTTCGTGTCGACGTCGCGATGCAGATAGTTGATGCGCAGCCGCACGATGCCCTTGTTCTCCTGGTAGACGCGCAGGAACGGGTCGTACATCGCGTAGTTGTCCTCGCTCGCCGACACGTCGGCCGGCGTGCCGGTCGCTTGGAACGCGCCCTGGTCGAGGTGGGTGGTGACGCCCAGGCTCGCGGCGTAGGCCATCGCGTCGAGCGTGCTGCGCCGCCGGTCCTCGTCGGTCAGCGTCCGGCGCAGCGCGAGGGTGGCCTTGCCGGTCTCGGTGCCGGCGGCGATCGAGCCGTCCACGCCGACGGTCACCGGGAGGCCGGCCGCCTCGAAGAAGCGCTTGCCGACGCTGTTGGTGACGCTCGGGCCGAAGAATCCGATGCTGAGGTACGCGGGATGGTCCGGCACGGCCTGGTCGAGCTCGGCCAGTGTGGGGAGGCGTACCTCGCGGAACTGGTTGGGATGGAAGCCGCCGATCGTGGTGATGAACGCCCCGGCCGGCGCCCGTCGCGCCCGTTCCCGGTACGTCCTCTGCACGTCGGCGACGGAGTACGCGTTCTCCAGCGGTGTGTGATGGCCGGGCCGGTTGCCCATCAGCACGAGGTGGTTGTGGCAGTCGATCAACCCCGGGATCGCCGTACGTCCGCGCAGGTCGATCATTGTCGGGTTGCCGTCGAAGGGCCGCCGGGCCGCGCGCATGTCGTTGCCGACATAGACGATCCGGCCGTCCTGGATCGCCACCACCCGGGCGATCCGCTGGTGGCGGTCCATCGTGTGGATCTGGCCGTTGTGCAGGACGAGGTCCGCACGCAGGGTCTTGTCGTGAGCACTTGCCGGGGTCACCGCGGCGGTGGCGGCCGCGGCCCCGGCGACCGCACCGCTCCAAAGCACGGTGCGGCGGGAAAGTCCATCGTTCATGGGAGTTACCCTCTTCTGCTGTCGCGTCCGGAGGCATGAGGGATCGCCCGGCGTCGGCCGGGTGAGTGAGTGAGATTCGGACACCCGTCCGTCAGCCGGACGAGAGTGACATCACAATGTGCCGCGCGATAAGCGCTGTCAAGACTTCGTGTTGAAACATTTGCGGAGTGCGACGGACTGGTGTTCGCTGGACGGACGATCAGCGGCTAATCGGCGGCTACGGGAACTCGATGGGGGCCGCATGCCGCACCGCGATGGCGGGCCCGACTTCATCGAGGCGCTGGCCCGCGGCCTGGACGTGATCCGCTCGTTCGACGCCGGTAGCGCCCACCCGACGCTCAGTCAGGTGGCCGCGGCCACCGGGCTGGCCCGGCCCACGGCCCGTCGCATCCTGCTGACCCTCGCCGAACTGGGCTACGTGCGCCTGGATGGCAACGCCTACGGGCTGACGCCTCGGGTGCTGGACCTCGGCATGGCGTACATCGGCGCGCAGGATCTGTGGGACCTGGCCCGCCCGCACCTGGCGGCGCTGGTCGCCCGCACCGGCGAATCGTCGTCGATCAGCCGGCTCGACGGCTCGGACATCGTCTACACCGCCCGCATCGCGGTGCCGAAGATCATCGCGCTGCGGGTCGAGATCGGCACCCGCTTCCCGGCCGGCGTGACCTCACAGGGCCGGGTGCTGCTCGCCCACCTGCCGCCGGAACGCCTGACCGAGGTGCTGGCCACGCCGAGCCGATCCGGCGTGCGGCCGTGGGCCGCGCCGTCGGCGGGGGAGCTGCGGGAGATGCTCTGCCAGGTGTACGCGCAAGGGTGGGCGCTGGCTGACAACGAGCTCGCCCCGGGGATCCGGTCGATCGCGGTCCCGCTGCGCGACGGCGAGGGCCGGGTACTCGCGGCGATGAACGTGACGGTCAACGCGGGGGAGACGTCGATCGGCACGCTGACCGACGTCTACCTGCCGTTTCTCCAGGAGGCGGCCGCAGCGATCGGGGCAGACTGGGCACTCTGGCAGAAACGCCCGCAGAGCGTGACGGACACCACGCCGGTGAGCCTGGCCAGCCCGCTCTGACGGGAAAATGTTTCGATCTCGAGTCTTGACATCGCGTGGCCGCCGGAACACTGTGATGCCAGTCGTCCGTTAGGCGGACGTCCGTCCGCCGCTGTCTCGTCCCCGCCGGACCGTCGTTGGTCCGCGAGGTCCCCCTTTCCTGGTCAGGCGGCCAGGAAAGCTTGGATCCGGGCGGCCGGGGTCAGCAGGGTCACGGCCGAACGGTCGGTGAAAGTCAGGCGTAGGCGGCCGGCCTGCTCGGTTACCGAGGAAAGGCTTTCGCGGGGGCACTCCCAGCGCAGGTGCAGAGGTGGAACGGGGTCGGACACCGGGCGGAAGAGGTTGCGCAAGGAGCCGAGCCGCTTGGACAGGAGCAGCAGGCGGCGGTCGGTCAGGGCCAGCACCCGGGGGTCGGAGACCGTGCGGATGTGCTCGTCCAGACCGACGGCGAGGCTGCGCGGGGAGCCGTCGACCCCGCGCCGGGCGCCCGGCGCGTCGGGCACCGGACGGCGGAAACGCCACGGGGAGAGCTCGGCCCGGGAGGTCCCGGCCTGGGTGCGGCCGTCCGCTCGACTCACCCAGACGGCGGCGCGGAAGGTCTCGCCGGGCCGCAGGTGTTCGCGCACCCGCGCCTCGACCTGGGCATCGCGTTCGGCACCGGAAGTCACAGCTTCGCTCCCATCCTCGCTTCGACGTCTGCCAGTCGACCATGAGGTCAGGTGCGTGCTGCTGCCGGGGTCAGGCATCGGCGATGCCGGCGAGCGGGGGGTCAGCGACCGGCGTCGGCCAGGACCTCGGCGACCCGCCGGGCGATCGCCGGGTCGGCGAGCATCTCGGCGTAGCGCTGGACGTCGTCCGGCACGGGGGCCGGGGCGGCGGGCCCCGGCTGGTGAACGGTGACGGCCACCTGCACCGGGCGGCCCAAGCGGCGACTCAACGCCTCGGTGAGGGCGGGCCGCAGCCGGGACTCGAGGACATCACGGGTGAAGGCGTCGGGCACGGAGAGCAGCACCGTGTCTTCCACGACGGCGGCCAGGCTCGCCGATTTCAGATAGACCTGCTGCTGGGGTGACGTCTGCACGTCGCGCAGAACTTCGTGCCAGAGGTGGGCGGGCGCGAGCCGGGCCCGCCCGGCGTCGGTCAGCCACTGCCCGACGGTCAGGCCGGCCGCGTCGGCGGCCTCGGTGAAGCGGACAAGGTCGGCTGCGTCGATCATGACGTGCGGAGGGTCGATCATGACGTGAGGAGGCATGCCGACCATTGAAGCCTCGCCCGCCGCGACACGCGAGAGCCGCGGCGCCGACACCCCGGGCCGATCGAACACTTGGCACACCGAGCGGAGCAAGCCGCCCAGGCAGACCGGCAAAAGGGGTGAGAAGTCCCCTTGCGCATGCCCGCCGACGGGACCACGGTTGATCACATGACGGACATCATCGATCCCGGAGTCAGCCACTACCTGCTCGAACACTGCACGCCGCCCGACGACGTGCTGCGCGATCTCGTGAACGAGACGCGGAACGCGTTCCCCGACGAGTCCAGCATGCAGATCTCGCACGACGAGGGCGAACTGCTCACCATGCTGGTGCGGCTCACCGGCGCCCGGTTCGCGGTCGAGCTCGGCGTGTTCACCGGCTACTCGTCGATCTGCATCGCCCGCGGCCTGCCCCCGGACGGCCGCCTGCTCGCCTGCGACGCCTCCGTGGACTACACGAACGTGGCCCGGCGCTACTGGGCGCGGGCCGGCGTCGACGACCTGATCGACCTGAGCCTCGGCCCGGCCCTCGACACGATCCGGGCACTCGAGCCGGACCCGCGCATCGACTTCGCCTTCGTCGACGCGGACAAGACCGGCTACCCCGACTACTACGACGAACTGGTCCCGCGCATGCGCCCCGGCGGCCTGATCGTGCTCGACAACGTGCTGCGCGACGGCCGCGTCCTCGACCCGGCCAACGACTCCGACCGGGCGGTCAGCGACCTCAACGACCGGATCGTCACCGATGACCGCGTCGAGTCGGTCATGCTCGCCGTCCGTGACGGCGTGACGCTGGTCCGCAAGCGGGGGTAGGCGGAAACCGCCCCGGACCGTACCGGCGTCGCCTGTACTGGAGGCATGCCGAAGACCTTCGCGGTCGTCGCCGCGCTGGTCGTCGCGGTGAACCAGGTCCTGCCGGACGACCTCGGGTGGACCAGCGCCTACCAGCTGGCCGTCGGCTACGGCACCGTCGCGGCGATCCTGGTGGGGGCTCGTCGCCTGCCGCGCGAGGAGCGGCTGCCCTGGTGGTTGTTCGCGGCAGCGTTCGGCGCGAACACCACCGGCGTCGGCGTGCGGCTCCTCAATGTGGAGGTGCTGCACCTCGACGGCGTGCCGTCGCCGGCCGATCCGCTGTTCCTGCTGCTCTACCCCTGCTGCGCGGCGGGCATCGCCGTGCTGGTCCGCCGGCGCGGGAAGCGGGGGGAGTCCGGCCGCGGGAAGCGAGGGGAGCGGGGCCGCGGGAACCAGGACTGGACCGCTGGGGTCGACGCGGCCACGATCACGACCGGCCTCGGGCTGCTGGCCTGGGCCTACGTGATCGCGCCGGCCGCGTACGCCGGCGAGGCCTCGATGCTGGGTCAGGCGACCCTGGTGGCGTACCCGCTCGGGGATCTGGTCCTGCTCGCCATGATCGTGCGGCTCCTGCGCGGCGGGGGTGGCCGTGGCGTGCCGCTCTGGTGGGTGACGGCTTCGATGGTCACCTTCCTGATCGGCGACACCGCGTGGGTCGTGCTGCGCCACCTGCTGGAGGCGGGCCACGGCGTCGGCCAGGCCGTGCTGCTCAACCGCACCGTCGAGTCGCTCTTCCTGGTCGCGATGCTGCTGCTCCCGGTCGGCGCGCTGCACCCCGACGCGCGGTGGATCGCCGTCCCGGCCGGGACGAGGTCGACGCGGCTGAGCCGGGCGCACCTGCTGCTGATGGCCGCCGCCTCGCTGGTCGTCCCGGCGCTGCTGGCGGTGCAACTGGCCCAGGGCGAGGTCGTCAACAGGATCGCCATCGTGATCTGCTCGGCGACCCTGTCTCTGCTGGTGGTGATGCGGATGGCCCAGGCCCTGCGGGAGGTGGAGCGCCAGGCCTGCCAGGTGCGCGAGCTGGCCCGCAGCGACGAACTGACCGGGCTGCCCAACCGCCGCGCCTGGAACGACGAGCTGCCCCGCGCACTCGACCGGGCCCGCCGCGACGGCCGGCCGGTCAGTGTGGCGCTGCTCGACCTCGACCGGTTCCAGCTCTTCAACGACGCGTACGGCCGCCCGGCGGGCGACCGGCTGCTCAAGTCGGCCGCGGTCGCCTGGCACAGCTGCCTGCGGACCTCCGACACGCTGGCCCGCTACGGCGGCGAGGAGTTCGTCGTGCTGTTGCCCGACGCGAGAGCACCCGAGGCGCGTCAATTGCTCGAACGGGTACTGGCCGGCACGCCGCTCGGGCAGACCTTCTCGGCCGGGGTCGCCGTCTGGGACGGGCGCGAGACGTCCGACGAGCTGACCGAGCGGGTCGACGCGGCGCTCCACCAGGCCAAGGCGGGTGGCCGTAATCAGATCATCGAGGCGGCGAACCGGCCGGCCGCGGCGGCGGCCAGGAAGTAGGCGTAGTCCTGGTCGAGCTTGCGGCCCATCGTCGACAGCGGCACCGGGCTCGCCCGCAACGCCTCGTCGAGCCCGGCGACCGGCACGCGGGGCAGGCGGTGCCGGCCGGCCAGCGGTGCGAGCGCCGCGTCGACCTCGGCGGCCAGGACGGGGTCGAGGCCGTCGGGCACGGGCAGGTCGGCGGGGAGCAGGGCCACTTTTCCGTACGCGGTGAGACTGTGGTGGGAGAGGCCGCGGTGCCGGGGCCGGCCGTCACCCGTGGAGATCCGCAGCGAGCCGACCGGGCGACCGCCGAGGGTACCGATCGCGTTGACCGCCTCCCCGAGCACGACCCCGGAGAACCCCCAGGCCGTGCCCGTGCCGAGGTTGCCCGGTCCCTGCGCGACGATCGTGACGTCGGCCCGCAGCACGTGCCGGGCAGCGAGCAGACCGGTGTGCACGGTGCTCGCCTCGAGGTCGCCGCCGAACGCCTGGCCGGTCGTGACCGTGCCGGCCAGGTGGTCGCCGAGCCCGTCGAGCGTGCGCGAGAACCACGCGGGAAGCGCCCCGCCGTCCGTCATTACGTACGCGACCCGGGCCGCCGGCTTGTCGAAGTGCAGGCCGGCGAGGACGGCCGGAAGCGCGGAGTGAAGATCGGCGGTGACCACCGGCATGCCGTCGAGCGAGGTGGCCGCGGCCAGCACCGCGCGGTGCGGGGAGGACTCCTCGTCGACGCCGAGCCCGATGACTTGCAGCGGTGTGTAGCGGGCCTTGACCAGGTGGCCGGAGTCGCGGGTGGCGCCGTCGCCGTCCGGGTCGGGTGGTAGCCGGTCGGGCAGGGCGACCACCAGCGCGTACCCGCCGGTGCCCAGACCCATCACGAGCGCGCCGACGTTGAGCAGCACCCGGTCGCCCGGTTCGGGCTCGCCGACCAGGGACGGGTAGGCGAGCGCCCGCAGCGCACCGTCGCCGGTCAGGACCTCCAGCTCGACCGCGCCGCGCCACCGCCGGCGAATTGCCTGAACCGTCCCGGATCGCCACCGCACCATGCCGGAACCCTACAAGTCGACCCCGCCGTCGACGTGGTTGCGGCCCGCCATGCCACGGGTCGGGTCGAGGAAGACGTACTGGATGGCCGGGTAGCGGGTCCGCAGCCGCCGTTCGGCCTCGTCACAGGCCGCCTCGATCTCGCCGCCGCTGGCGTTGTCCTCGAAGTCGACCTTGGCCGCGACCAGCACGTCGCCCGGGCCGATCTGCATGGTCAGCAGCGTCGGCACGGCCACCACGATCGGGATCGAGACGAGGTCGGCGGCGATCTGGTTGTGCACCTGGCGCGGCACCGCGCGCCCCACCAGCAGCGACGCGTTGCTGGTGGCGAGCGTCGTGGCGACCGCGAGCAGCAGCACGCCGATCGCCACCGACGCGATCCCGTCCCAGGCCTCGTGGCCGGTGAGCTGCGAGAGGGCCAGGCCCGTGGCGGCCAGGACCAGGCCGACGAGGGCGGCCGAGTCCTCCAGATAGACGGCCTTGACGGTGGTGTCCGGGGTGAGCCGCAGGAAGCGGAACGGGGTGACGCCCCACTTGCGCGAGGCGCCCGCGACCTGGCGGCGGGCGCGCAGGAAGGAGGTGCCCTCGGCGATGAACGAGACCCCCAGGACGATGTACGACCACAGGTAATTCCCGGAGTGGTCGCCGTCGACGATCGTCTCGATGCCGTGGTAGATCGAGAATCCGGCGCCGCCCACGAAGGTGAAGACCGCGGCGATGAACGCCCAGACGAAACTCTCCTTGCCGTACCCGAACGGGTGTTCTTCGTCGGCCGGGCGCGCACCGCGACGCAGCGCCACATAGAGGAAGACCTCGGTGACGGTGTCGGCAAGCGAGTGCACCGACTCGGAGACCACAGCGGCGGACCCCGAGACCAGCCCGGCGAGGAGCTTGGCGATCGCGATGAGCAGGTTGGCGAAGCCGGCGATGATGACTGTGCCGACGCTCTCGTTCTCCGGTGGATCGGACACTTCGGGCGAATCGCCAGGGTTGCGTGGCTCGGCGGCGGCCAAGCCCACCGGGAGTTGGTCGTCAGGGGTCTGTGCGGTGCTCACTCGCGCCTATCTTTCCGCTGCGCGCCGGTGGGAAACCGTCCGGGTGTAGCGCGTACGTCACGTCCGCGTCCACCCTGCTAGCGTTGCCAATCGTGTCGCGGACCCGCACCGAGCGCCTGGTCAACCTGGTGATCTGCCTGCTGTCGACGCGGCGGTTCCTGACCGCCGCGCAGATCGCCGCGACGGTCCCCGGCTACGAGCACGACCCGGAGGACCCGCGCGACCACGACGCGTTCCAGCGCAAGTTCGAGCGCGACAAGGCTGAGCTGCGCGAACTCGGTGTTCCGCTGGAGACCGGCACGGCCAGCGTCTTCGACCAGGAACCCGGCTACCGCATCGCGCACCGCGAGTACGCGTTGCCGGCCATTCTGCTCGAGCCCGACGAGGCCGCCGCGGTGGGCATCGCGGCCCGTCTCTGGCAGCACGCCGGTCTCGCCGCCGCGGCGTCGTCCGGGCTGGCCAAGCTGCGCGCGGCCGGGGTCGAGGTCGACCCGCAGGCGACCCTCGGCGTGGAGCCGGTCGTCACCGTGGACCCGGCGTTCGGGCCACTGACCAGCGCGGCCCGCGAGCGGCGGGCGGTCACGTTCAGCTACCGCGTGCCCGAGGTGGACGACCCGGCCACCCGCCGCGTCGAGCCGTGGGGCGTGGTCTGCTGGCAGGGCCGGTGGTATGTGGTGGGACACGACCGGGACCGCGCGGCGACCCGTTGCTTCCGGCTGTCGAGGATCGTCGGCGTGGTGAAGCCGGTGGGCCGGCCGGGCGCGTACAGCCCGCCCGACAACGAGGACCTCATCAGCCACGTCGCGCGCTGGTCGGGACCGGTGCCGCAGACCGGGCGGGCCACCGTGACCGTGCGGCCGGGGCGTGCCGCCGGGCTGCGCCGCTGGGCCACCGATTCGCTGACCGGGCCGGACGGTGACCGGCTGACGATTCCGTACGCGGACGCGGAGCGCCTGGCCGCCACGATCGTCGGGTACGGGCCGGACGTCCGCGCCGAGGGTCCGCCGGAGGTCCGCGAGGCCGTCATCCAGCTGCTCAAAGAGGTCGTCGCGCGCCACGAGGCTGCGGCGTGATCGACCGCACCGGAGTCAGCGAAGCGTCCGTGGGGCCAGGAGAGCATGCCCAGGAGGGCTCAGCGTGACGGGGCCGAAGCATTCGGGGGACCGGCTCGGGCGACTGCTCAACCTGGTGCCCTATCTGCTCGCCCGGCCGGGCATCCTGGTCGCCGAGGCGGCCGCCGACCTGGGCGTCGGCGAGCGCCAGCTCCGCGAGGACCTGGAACTGCTCTGGGTCTGCGGCCTGCCCGGCTACGGTCCCGGCGACCTGATCGACATGGCGCTCGACGGCGACCGGGTCACGATCAGCCACGACGCCGGCATCGACCGCCCGCTGCGCCTCACCCAGGACGAG
>DASRYP010000105.1:0-2111 GCA_035687165.1 Actinoplanes sp.
CCGCGCGTCGGTCACCAGGTTCTCGACCGCGCAGCGCCGGTCGGCCCAGTTCGGCGCGGGCCGCCCGGGCTCCGCGTCCGAAACGGTGACGTCGTGCGCGGGCGGGACCGTGCTGGTGGCGATCAGGGTCAGCGAAAGCACCCGGTGCGGGCGCTCGACCGCGATGCGCTGCGCGAGCGCGCCGCCCATCGAGAGGCCGACCAGGTGGGCCCGGTGCAGGCCGAGCGCGTCGAGGACGCCGAGGGCGTCATGGGCGAGATCCACATCGGAGTACGGCGGTTCGCCCGCCGGGAACGACGTGGACCGGCCTGTGTCGCGATGGTCGTACCGGACCACATAGCGCCCGCCGGCGGCCAGGCGACGGCAGAACTCGTCGTCCCACCAGTCCATCGAGCTGGCCGCGCCGCCGATGAGCAGCACCGCGGGATCGCCGGACTCCCCGAACGTTTCCACGCACAGCTCGATGCCGTCGACCGGCACCATCGTCTCGGTCATCACACGCTCATTGTCCGGCATCCCAGTTGACGCGCAGGTTAAAACTCGATCACCCGTCGGTGCCGGTCGTGGCTCTGTGGTGGGATGATCCGGTGCTGCCTGACCTGCGCCGTTACACACCGCATCGGACCGTGCTGGACGCCCCGTTCGAGGGTGAGCCGGTTCCCGGGCTGCGCGCCGACTATTTCCGCCGTACGGAGAGGGACCGGATCGCGACCGTCGGGCGCTACGCGATGGGCGACCGTGAGTTGCTGATGGCCTGGGGCTATGTGGACGAGGAGCACTGCCGGCACAACGCCGTCCGTGACCCGGCGGGCGGGTGGCACGCGCCCGCGGCGGGCTGCCCCGAGGTGGAGCTGATGCGCGACGGCCGGGACGTGATCGGCCTGGCCGTGCGCACCTCGCGGGGCGAGTGGATACGAGTTGAGTGGATACGAGTTGAGCGGTACACGGGTTGAGTCGATACCTGTGGGTGGAGCGTGGGATCAGGGCTTGACCTCGGCCGGGGTCGCGACGCGGGCCTGTTGACGGACGATCCGTAGCGAGAAGCCGGTCAGGACGATGGCGATCGCGAAGAGGGCCAGGTGTACCCGGGGATCAGCGATCGGCACGAAGCCGATGACCGCGACCGGGACCTGCACCACGGCGATCAGGGCGGCGAGCCACCAGCGGTTGCCGCCGCTCCACAGCAGCGCAGTCCAGACCGGGGCCGAGACCACCACCAGGGTGAGCCCGTCGAGCAGGGCGTGTAGGGCGGAGTTGTGCACGGCGTTGTGGGCGAAGGCCTGAGCTGGTGTGGCTGTCCACAGACCGGCGAGGACGAGGGCGAGTACGACGGCGGCTCGACGCATGGGATCCTCCAGCGTGATGGGACCGTTGCTCTGAGTCATCACCGTACGGAACGGACGTCAAGGCCGTAAAGCCCCCGGCCACGAAGTCCAGTTCGCCCGGCCGGCAGCGCGACCAGTGTCCGAAGTTGTGCCGGGCCGCCGAGTAGCTGACCTCGGCGGGCGGCTCGGACAGCGCCCGTACCGGCGGCCCGTACCTCGCTCAGCAAGCCGTCCTGGCGGCCGCACCACAGGCCGACCGGGGTGCCGCGCGGCCGGCGGGGGGCCGTGAAGATCTGGTCACCCGGGCTGACGTCGGCGGAGAAGGCGGCGACCGCGCGGGCGAAGCCGGGGGACGCCTCGGCCAGGAGCAGCGCTCCGGAGCCGCCCATCGACCAGCCGAGCAACGCCATTCGCGAAATGTCGAAGCCGTGAGGCTCGCGCACCACCGGACCCGGCGGGGCGTCCGGGCTGATCGGTGGCGAGCCGCGCGATCAACTGCGGTATCCCGCCGGGCCGGCGGGGCGTCCGGGCTGATCGGTGGCGAGCCGCGCGATCGGCTGCGGTATCCCGCCGGGCCGGCGACCGCGTCGGCGGTGGCGCCGAGGGTCAGAAATGTTCGTCGTCTCATCGTCACTCACAACGGCGATCGCCCGCGTTGCGTGACGTTCATAGGCTCGCGGCGTGCGCAGAATCGGGGCGGTGCTGATCGGCCTGGCGCTGCTGCTGGGCGGCTTCGGCCCGGGCCGGCCGGCGTCCGCGCGCGAGTCCGTGGTGACCCGGGTGCTG
>DASRYP010000106.1:0-2655 GCA_035687165.1 Actinoplanes sp.
ACATCAGACCCTGCATCAACCCTCCACGGTGAGTTGTCCGGAGAGTCAAAGGATGACGCAGCTTATAGACTATGGCATCAGCTGCGCCGCCCGATCGTGCGCCGCGGGGGCTATCGGTGCGAAGCCTGTGGGACGGGCGAAGACCGGACGGGCTGCGGTCCGGTCCGGTGGTCGGGGGCTGGAGGTGCATGAACGCTGGGACTATGACGACGGCGACCGAGCAATCGTCAAGACCTGTGGATGAAGATCTTTAGGCTGCTTCGGGTTGGTCTTGTTCGTCGGGTCGTTCGACGAGTTTGCCGTTGACGAACGTGGCCCCGGCGCGGACGAGGGCGACCAGGTGTGGGCCGTTGACCGCGCGCCAGCGGTCCTGCGCGGCCTCGATCAGCTTGAACGCCATGGCCAGCCCGGCCGCCCGTGACCCGGGCCCGCGGGTGACCTTGGTGCGGTGGCGGACGGTGGCGAAGGTGGACTCGATCGGGTTCGTCGTGCGCAGGTGCTGCCAGTGCTCGGCAGGGAAGTCGTAGAACGCGAGCAGCTCGGCCAGGTCTTCAGTGATCTTCGTGACGGCCTTGGCGAACTTCGCCCCGTAGGCGGCTTTGAAGCTGGTCACGGCGTCGAGGGCGTGCGTGCGGTCTTCGGCGTTCCAGATCTCGGCCAGCGCCTTCTTCGCCCCCGGATGTGCTGATTTCGGGAGCGCACCCAGCACGTTTGCGATCTTGTGGAACCAACAGCGCTGCTCCCGTGTTTGCGGGAACACCTCACGCAGCGCACCCCAGAACCCGAGCGCGCCGTCCCCGACCGCCAGCACCGGGGCACGCATCCCGCGGCGCGCGGCATCGCGCAGCAGATCCGCCCACGACTCGGTCGACTCCCGGTAGCCATCGGCCAGCGCGACGAGCTCCTTGCGGCCGTCGGCGCGTACCCCGATCAGCACCAGCAGGCACAGCTTGTGCTCCTCGAGGCGGATGTTGACGTGGATGCCGTCGGCCCACAGGTAGACGTAGTCCACGCTCGACAGGTCCCGGGCGGCGAAGGTGCGCTGCTCGCTCTTCCAGGTCTCGGTCAGCTTGGTGATCACCGGTGCGGACAACCCGGCCGTGGAGCCGAGGAACTGGCCCAGCGCGGGGACGAAGTCACCCGAGGACAGCCCGTGCAGGTAGAGCAGCGGGAGGACTTCGGTGATCTTCGGGGTCTTGCGGGCCCAGGGCGGCAGGATCGCCGAGGAGAACCTGCAGCGTTCGCCGGTGTCGGGGTCGGTGCGGCGGTCGTTGACCCGCGGCGCGACCACCTCCACCGCACCGGCCGAGGTCAGCACCTCCCGGGGCTGATGCGAGCCGTTACGCACCACCAGCCGCCGGCCACGGTCGTCGCACTCGCCGGCGTGGCGGGCGATGTAGGCGTCGACCTCGGCCTGCAGCGCTTCGGCCAGCATCCGCCGGGCGCCCTCGCGGACGAGCCCGTCGATCAACGACGTCGTCGAGCTGGCGGCCGGCCCAACGGCATGGTCATCGTGGCTGTTGGACTCCTCGGGAACTACGGTGAGCACGGGTCGTACCTTCCCGACCGGCGTTGGCGCGCCGATCTTGCTTGAGGGCTTGCAGGTGATCGGGAGGGTACGACCCCTCCTGCTCATCCACAGGTCTCAAGCATTGCTCCTGACGGTCGGACGCTCTCAGAGCTTGCTCGTGACGCTCTGGAGCGATATCTGGCTGGGTAGTGCCGAGTGCCTGTCGGGCACCAGGGAGCAGGTGCTCGTTCTGGATCAGCTGACCTCACGTTAGGCGATGCGTGGGGCGTCTCGTACCACAAGTTAATCGTTTCGGCGATCTGCATTCCGCATACCTCGTGGCTCCTTAAAGTGGCTCTTCCGGATTTAGAGTGCGAGTGCTCCGCAGTGCAACAGGGAGCGGATGCGGTAGTTGGTCAGGTTGCGGAAGCCCAGGGCGTTGCGGCGCAGTGCTTCGAGGCGGCCGTTGATGGCCTCGGTCGGTCCGTTCGAGGCGCGGTGGGTGAAGTAGGCCAGGACGTCGTCGCGGCGCCGGTAGAGGGTTCGCCCGAGGGTGGCCAGTTCGTCGAGCCCGGCCGGGACCGCCGCGCGCAAGCTATCGATCACGCGGGTGAGCAGGGTCTTGCCCTCGCGTGGATCGGGGTGGGCGTAGGCGGTGATGATCTGCTGGTAGACCAGCCAGGTGACCTCGACCGGGGCGTGTGCGTCCTCGGCGAACACCGCCTCGAGGCGAGTCTTCTGGCGTGCGGTGAGCAGCGCGGTACGGGTGCGCAGGGTGCGGCGGGCCCGGTAGAGCGGATCACCGGCCTGGCCGCGGTGGCCGAGGGTGTCCTGTTGAACGCGCTGTCGACATAGGTCGAGCTTGGCCCCGGCCAGCGCGACGACATGGAAGGGGTCCATGACGGTGACCGCATCGGGAACAGCGCTGGTCGCGGCGTTCTTGTAGCCGCCGAACCCGTCCATGGCCACGATCTGGATCTGGGCGCGGAAGGCGGGGGTGCGTTCGGCGAGCCAGCCGGCCAGCGCGGCGGCCGAGCGGCCGGGCACCAGGTCCACCAGCCGCGCCCGGCCTGTCTGCTCGACAACGGGGGTGAGGTCGACGATGACGGTGACGTAGCCGTCACCGGCGGCATGGCGGGTATGGG
>DASRYP010000107.1:0-2919 GCA_035687165.1 Actinoplanes sp.
GGGGAACAGCCCGACGATCCGTCCCCGGTGCAGCCCGGCGATGCGGCCCAGGAGCAGCCCGACCAGCCGGCCCCCGAGCAGCCCGAGCAGCCCGCCCCGGTCCGACCTCAGCAGCCGGCCCCGGTCCAGCCCAAGGTGCAGCCGGCCCCGCGCCCCATGCTGCCCCGGGTACCGAAGACGGTGAAGGCGGCCGTGGACCGTTGGATCGCGGCGCAACGGGCGGCGATTCGCGACTGTCGCGCGGCGGCCGCCAAAATCAACACCAAACCCGAGGACGGGATCGGGATCAGCCGCAGCCCGATCTGCGGCACCCATCCGGTGCCCGCGAAGCTCGCTCCTTGGATCAGGATCCTGGGCTACGACGTCAAGGCGCTCACCCAGAATGGAGCATAGGAGGGCCGAGGCCGCGAGCAGCGAATCCGATCCGGGGACAGCAAGTGCCGGGGGCCTGGAAACCCGTGACCTCGTCGAGGCCGTCGGCCTGATCACCGCCCCGGCCGCCGGCTTGGCCGCGCTGGGCCTCTACTTCGGCTGGAAACGCACGCAGACGTACGCCACCTATTTCGGGATCGACAACAGCGTGCTCGGCTTCAGCCTGCAGGAGTACACGCTGCGCAGCGCCACCTCGATCTATCGCATCATTCTCTTCGGCGTGGGAGCCGGCCTGGCCGCCCTGCTTCTGCACCGGCTCGTGGCCTTCAGACTCGCGCCGCGCCGGAAGCGGGTCGCCGCGTGGGTCATCGGTGCCGCCGGCACGTTTCTCCTGCTCGTCTGGTCCGACGCCCCCGTCGGCCGGCTCCTCGGCGAGCCACCCCCGATGCTGCAGGCGGCCGTGGCCGGCGGACTCGGCCTGATCGTGCTGATCTCGGCCCGGCAGCGGCGCGGGACGGTGGTCGCCGGTGGGCTTGCCGTCGCCGTGCTGCTGCTTCTGCTGGACGCGGCGGCCGTGCCCGCGCACGACTACGTGATCGAGACGCCGTACGTCGCCACCCAGACCACCCTGGCCTTCGGCATCACCATGCTGGCCTACGCCCACTACGTCCTGAACACCGAAGCAGCGAACAGCGAAACCGCGAACGCCGTACGCGAGTCACCGACCTGGATGCGTCTGCTCTCCATCGTCTTCCTCTCGCTGCTGCTGGCCGCCGGGCTCTTCGCGGCCACCGACGAGTACGCGGAGGCCGTGGGTACCCGCGAAGCCCAACTGACGGCCGACCTGCTCGACGGCCGGCGCGGGGTGATCGTCTACTCCAAGGACGACCTCGGCCTACCCGCCGTCGTGAAGTGCCGGCAGATCGGGAGCGCCACCGCACCTTTCCGGCATCGCTGCGAAGGGCTACGACTCTTCGTCCGCACCCCCACCGAGACCCTCGTCCTCCCCTCCACCTGGTCCCGGAGCGACGGGATCGACGCCGACGACCGGATCATCTCGATCCCGCAGGACGACGCCATCCGGCTCGAGTTCACCCCCGGCCGCGACGACCTGCTCTTCGAGTCACGCTGATCCGCCCCTACGCCTCCAGGGCGTCGCGCAGGGCAGCGCGCGACGTGACGCCCAGCTTGGGGAAGATCCGATAGAGGTGGTTGCCCACCGTACGGGCGGAGAGTCCGAGCCGATCGGCGATCTGCTTGTTACTCAGCCCGGCGGCGGCCAGTTCGGCCACCCGGCGCTCCCGAGGGGACAGCGCGGGGGACAACGTCCGGTGGTCGCCCACGAGCTCGGCCAGGCCCTCGGCGCGCAGCTCGCCCGACGCCTGGTGGATCCACGGCCGGGCCCCGAGCCGCTGAAAGATCTCCAGAGCCGACGTGAGCTGCGCACGGGCGGCGGCCGGTGCGCGGCGGCGGCGCAAATGCCGGCCGTACGCGAGCTGGACCCGCGCGAGATCGAAGGGCCACCGCTCGGCCTCGGGCACGGCCAGTGCCCGCTCGAAGCCTGCCGAATCCTCCGCCACCATCGCCGCGCACCCGGCCACCACCATCGCGAGCCGGGGCGAGATGCCCGCCAGGTCAGCTTCCGTCATGGCCGACACGTGGGCCGCGGCGTCCTCGTGCCGACCCGCCCCCAGCGCCCCCTCGACCAGGTCCAGCAGCACCCACAAGGCCTGCGGCGTGTAGGCCGCCAGGATTCCCGCCGGGCTGATCGCCGCCGCCGAGCGGAACGCCGTACCGTAATCCGCCTTGCCGATCGCCGACAGCGCGCGGATCTGGTGCAGGAAGTGCGCGCCGACGTTCACCCCGCGCGCCGACATGGTCGCTTCCATCTCCACCGCGGCGGCCAGCCCCGAAGCCGTGTCGCCGCGGGCCACCGTCACCAACGCCGAGTGATATCCGCCCAGGATGGCCCGATAGCGGCGATACCCGTACCGCTCGCATTCCGCCACGCCCTCGGCCGCCAGCGCCAGCAACTCGGTCCACTGCCCCGAGTGCCACAGGTCCAGGCAGGACGAGACCGTCGCGTGCAGGGCCAGCCGGGTCCCCCCGGTACGCCGGACCCGGGCCAGCGGCATCCGGCAGGCCGCCAGCCGATCGGTGTAGACACAGGCCAGCGCCGTACGCGTCACCACGACCGGGTCCTGCTCGTCGCTCAGCAATGCGGCCGCCGCGTCGATCGCGCCCAGCAGCCGCGGGGTCAACGCCACCGGATTACCGAGCCCGACCGCGCCGATCTCCAGGTCGATCGGCGGCCGAGGGTGCAGCCGGCCGAGCGCGCGTTCGAACGGTTCCCACGTCGACTGTGTGCCCGAGAACCAGCAGATGGCCATCAGCGCGTGCAGGGCGCCGTTCAAGGCCGGGTCATCCGCGTCGGTGTTGCGGTCGTACCCGTCGATCGCCGCCACCAGGATCTCGTGGGCCGGTCCGTTCGCGATGTCGCCGTTCAGGGCCACCGACGAGACGACCACCGCCAGGGGCAGCGAGTCG
>DASRYP010000108.1:0-5055 GCA_035687165.1 Actinoplanes sp.
TCTCCGGGATACCGATGTTGACGAAGTCGGCGAGCTGACCGGGCAGGCCGGCCGGCGTGAGGTCGACGTCCTCGCGGTACTCGACCACGAACGGCATGCGCTCGACCACCGCGGTGGCCGGGTTGTCCGTACCGAAGTGGCCGATGTCGTACTTCTCTTTGTACGGCCGCATCACGGCGTCGTCGGTGAAGTCGAGGTTCTGGTTGGTGTCGACCCGGATGTCGTGGCTGACCGGGTCGTAGAGCACGCCCCACGTGTCGGTCGTGTCGCCGTCACGGTTGACGTCACCGGCCGCGTCGGAGGCGGTGGTGATCGACTCGCTGAAGCGGTTGACCCGCCAGTTGCCGGCCGGCGCCTTCCAGGTGCCGCCCGCGAACGTGAAGGTCGGGCCGGCCACGGCCGTGAGCATCGCGCGCCACGAGCCGTCGTTCTCGAGCAGCGGGTCGGTCGCGGTGACCCAGTCGACGATCTTGCGCTCACCGGTGGTGGTCTTCGCCAGGGCCGGGTGGTCGATGTCCACACCGGAGTCCATGATGCCGATCGTGACGCCACGACCGTCGTACTTCGGGTTCTTCTTCTTGAAGTCCACCGAGCCGGTCTCATCGGTCGGCAGGTACGGGTTCGCGGCGGGCGTCTTCGGGCCGGGCACGGCGAGCGGCTTCGGGTGGTGACCCGGCTTGCCACGGTCGGTGCCGGTCTCGGGCAGCTTGATCGTCTCTTGGAGGTCGACGGCCGCGATGCCGGCGAGGTTCGCGGCAGCCACGACCTTGCCGATCGGGACGGACGCGAGCACGTAGCCGATCTGGTCGAAGCGTCGCGTCACGACGCCGCCCAGGCTCTTGATCTTGGCTGCGACGTCCGCGGACTTGCCGTCCTCGGTGGCGACGATAACCGTCACGAACTTCTGGTTGGCCGCCTCGGCCCTCGCCAGCAACTCGGCGTCGTGCGCACCGAGGGTGTCGGCCGGCGACTCCTTGGGGGCGGCGGGATTCTCGGCCACCTTCTGCAGGGCGGCGGGCACCGCAGTGTCGCCGGGCGCCGCCACGGCCGGGAGCGATCCGCTCATCGCGGCGCCGGCGGCCACGCCGACAGCCAGCATTGAGGTGAACGTTCGCCGGCCCCATGTGGATTGTTGTCTCACGTACGGGTCCTCCGGAAGGAAGGCACCCAGCGGGGGTTCACTGGGTGCGATCCTCGGATCCTCTGATCGATCGAGATAGAAGTCACTATGGTCGATGACCTTGTGACGAGCCCGTGATATTTCGGTCGAGGCATCATTTCCGGCCGCGTCACGGCAGGTCACGAAAAGGTCTCCACGTATAGAGGCATGCGAAACCATTTGTCCGTCGCCGGACGCCACTCTGTGTTCGTTTGACCTTTCGGGCAGACTTGCTCAGCCGATCGGGTCAGCGGCGCGACGACTCTCGGCGTCATGGGTCATCGCTATCAGATCCCAGTTGAGCAAGGTGAAGGCCGCCTCCTCGGAAGCGCCCGCCCGGCGGTAGGTCGCGATCGCGGCGTCGTTGCCGGGCTCGGTCCCCACCCACATGCCATAACAGCCGTTGCGCCGCGCGATCGCAGCGAGCTCGATCACCAGAGCGGTCCCGGCACCGCGCCGCCGCGCCTCGGGAGCGACCGACAACTCGTACACGAACATCTCGGTGCCCTTGTCGGGGTGGGTCATCTCGACCCCCGTGATCATCCCGACCGCCCGGCCCTCGTCGTCGTAGGCCAACAGCAGATGGTGTCCCCGCTCAGCCAGAAAACGCTCGGTCGCCGCCGCCAACGGCGGCGCGTCGAAAAGCTCCGCCGCCTCGTGCACCGCCGACGCATCGACAATCCGCTCGATCCGCATGCCCGCCACCCTAAGGTTCTCGTCCGCACGTCGTAGCATGACGCGGGTGACCGATGGGTTCGTGCTACGGAGTAACAAGTACGCGGAACAAGGAGCCGGGCGGCCTCCCCGAAGGGAAGCCGCCCGGCTCCACGCAGCGTTGACTACCGTTCAGTCGATCAGATGCGAGCGCCGGTCTCCGCGTTGAAGACGTGCAGGGCGGTCGTCTGCGGCTTGATGTAAATGGTCTCGCCCATGCTCGGCATGCTGCGGCGCTCGGTGCGCACGACGAACCGCTCCGAGACCCCGTCGAGGTCGGAGTGGCCGTAGACGTTGGCGTCCGAACCGAGGTCCTCGACCAGGTCGACGACGATCGGCAGCGCACCCTCGGACTCCGACACCACGTCGGCTGCCTCGGGACGGAACCCGATGGTGACCTTGCCGCCCCCGTTCTGCGCGGCCGCGACCTGCTCACGGGTCAGCGGCACCTGCAGCGCCCCGAACGTCGCACCCGACTCGGTCAGCGGAACAGTCTTGATGTTCATGGCCGGCGAGCCCATGAAGCCGGCGACGAATACGTTGCCGGGCGTGTCGTACAGCGCGCGCGGGGTGTCCACCTGCTGCAGCACACCGTCGAGCATGACGGCCACACGGTGGCCCATCGTCATGGCCTCGACCTGGTCGTGCGTCACGTAAACGGTGGTGACACCGAGCTTGGCCTGCAGCGTCGCGATCTGCGAACGGGTCTGGACGCGGAGCTTGGCGTCAAGGTTCGACAGCGGCTCGTCCATGAGGAACACCTGCGGCTCGCGCACGATCGCGCGGCCCATCGCGACACGCTGACGCTGGCCACCGGAGAGCGCCTTCGGCTTACGCGACAGGTACTCGTCGAGCTGCAGAAGAGCCGCGGCCTCCTTGACCCGGCGGTCGATCTCAGCCTTCGAGGTCTTCCGCAGCTTCAGGGCGAACGCCATGTTCTCGTAGACCGACATGTGCGGGTACAGCGCGTAGTTCTGGAACACCATCGCGATGTCGCGCGACTTCGGCGGCAGGTTGGTGACGTCCTTGCCCTCGATCAGAATGCGACCGCGGTCGACATCCTCCAGGCCGGCAAGCATGCGCAGGCTGGTGGACTTGCCACAACCGGAGGGGCCGACCAGGACGAGGAACTCTCCATCGCCGATCTCGAGATTCAACTCGTTGACCGCCGGGCGATCAGAGCCCGGGTAGATCCGCGACGCCTTGTCATAAGTAACGGTAGCCATGCTGAAAAGACTTCCTTCCCACCGGCAGGAACGTGCCGGACGATCCGAGTGGAGGAATAGCCCCGTAAACGTAAATCTTTTTCCGCGTCATGCCAAGGTGGCCGCCAAGTTCCCAGCCAGTATGCTGGCACCCGCCCGTCCCGCCCCTGTAGCTCAGTTGGCCAGAGCACCCGTCTTGTAAACGGGAGGTCGTCGGTTCGATCCCGACCGGGGGCTCCACCGGCCCTGACCTGCGGAGACCATGACCCACAGGTTCCGGCAGAGGGACGCGCCGCACGCACAGCACCCGTCTACAGGCCCGATGGATGCGTCGCGCGATCCGCATATCACCAGGTCAGAGGCGTCCAGAGCACGACGTGCACGGCTCCCGCCCGGAAAACGGGACGGGTCATCAGTGGCCGCCGTACGACCGGACACGCATGCACGTAGTTCGATTTCGCGCCGTTGACCTCAACCACGCTTGATGTTTCATCATCCTCCGTGGTGCTGGTGAGCGGATGGAGCAGGTCGATGCGGGTAGTGCGGGCGATGGGATTCGGTGGTCCCGAGGTAGAGGCCCGGGATCGAGGCGTGCAGGTGATCGGTATCGAGCAGCTTTTCGACTTCCGCCCCCACGTGCAACGGTGGGCGACACAGATCATGTCGCACGCCGCGACCGGATCTATCCGTCCGGTCATCGGCCAAACCTTCCCGTTGGAGCGTGCCGCCGACGCCCACAGCGCGGTTGAGAACCGCATTGCCCTGGGCAAGACGCTGCTGCTGATGTGAAACCTGCTAATCGACAATCCACGTCCGCTGGGCTATGCCCGGGTCGATGTGCTCCGTGGTGCGGACGGAGCGCCGATCGTGCTGGCACTCGAGTTGTGCGAGCCGTCGCTGAACCTGCCGTTCACCGGCCACGGCGCGACGCGTTTCGCGGAGTCCATGGCGTGACGCCTGGGGGGTCAGGGCTCGATGATGAGTGGCGCGAGCCGGCGGATGGCGTTGTCGATGTCGGATGCCGACGGCGCTGCGACATAGCTGAGACGGACATGCGCGGCGCTGCTGTCGGTGGCGTAGTAGTTCGAGCCGGGCGTGATGGCTACGCCCTTCGCGAGGGCGGCGGCCACGAGCTGATGCTCGTCGAGGTGCGCCGGAAGCGATACCCACAGGTGGTAGCCGCCGCGCGGGCGCAGCGCGACAGCGTGGTCGCCGAACGTCGCTGAGACGGCGTCGGTGGCCAGCTTGCGGCGGTGCGCCAGCGCGATGCTCAGCTCTTTCAAGGTGCGTCTCCAGCCGGTCGCGGTGACCACCTCCAGCGCTGTGAGCTGTAGCGGAGAGGGCACGAACAGGGTGTCGATGATGTGTGCGGACCGCAGTCGGGCCAGGACGGGGCCCCGGCCCGCGATGGCACCCACTCGCAGATTCGGCGATGTCACCTTCGTCAGCGATCGGATGTGGACGACCATGCCGTCCGGATCGTTCGAGATCATCGGAGGCGGCGTGGGAAGGGCGTCGGCATGCGCCAGGTGCCTGGCGAAATCATCCTCGATGACGAAGGCCCGGTGGCGGCGGGCGATGGCACGGATCTCGTCCTGCCGAGCCGCCGACAGGCTCGCCCCGGTGGGGTTCTGGAACAGCGGCTGGACGACGATGACACGGGCCCGTGTCCGGGCGAGGGCCTGGTCGAGATGATCAGAGCACAGACCGTCGGCGTCCAGGGGAACCGGAACGGTGCGCAGGCCCGCCGCGTGGGCGGCAGCGATGGTTCCCGGATAGGTCGGCGACTCAAGGATGACCGGATCACCCGGCTGAGCGAGCGCGCGCAGCGCTGTGGCCAATGCACTCTGCCCGGCTCCGCACACCAGTATGTCGTGGCGGCCGAGGCCGCCCCCGATGTCGGTCGCGAACCAGTCGCGCAGTTCGGGCACCCCACCGGCGGGCGGGCGATCCCAGGCCTCCGCATGTTTAGCCGCG
>DASRYP010000109.1:0-6762 GCA_035687165.1 Actinoplanes sp.
ATCCGGAGAGGGCCGACGCGCCGGTGAGCGTTCCCGTCTTCGCTCGCACGTTACCCACGGCGACTGTCCCGAGCATCCGCTTGCTGAGCGTGCCGCCGATCATCGGGTCCGGATGACCGGCCACGGGCAGCGCCGCGTACCAGGCCGGGAACCACGGCTCCGAACGCACCGCGACCAGGAACCGTGCGAAGGCGGCGGGCGGAACGAGATTGCGGCGCGAGAGGCCGGACCCGTCGACCTGCCGCATGGTGGTGGTGTCGACGCCGAGCCGGGCCAGATAGGCGGCGATGACGTTGGTGCCGGCGGCCCACGAGCCGACTCCGGCCGCGCGCCGCCCGATCGCCTTGACCAGCAGTTCGGACATGTTGTTGTTGGAGCGCTTGAGCAACGGCGCCAGCAGCGTCCGCAGCGGCGGCCCGGCGTGCCGCGCGACCGGCTCGGCCGTGGCCGGGGTGGCCTTGCCGGCGACGATCCGACCCCGCACGCGTACGCCGTGACGCCGCAGAGCCGCCCGGAAGACCTCCGCCGTCAGCGTCGTGGCGTCCCAGACGGTCACCGGCGTGACGTCCGGCTCCGCCTTCGCCGCGATCTGCCCGGTGACCGTGAGTACGTTGTTGCCGTGGCCGCGCGTCACAGAGATCGAGGTTGTGTCCGGCGCCGTGACGGCCTGGTTGATGACGGTCATCCGGGCGCCGAACGGGCTCACCGAGACCCGGGCCGGCCCGTTGTCCACCGGCGACGGAGACACCTTGACGCGCACTGTCCCCGCCAGATACTCCTGATCAGGTGCCACCGTCAGCGCTGAGACAGGGGCCGCCCCGGAGAAAGCCTCGTCGTCCCACGCCCACTCGAGCCCGAGCCGCCGCGAGTCGAAGGAGGTGTCGTCGGCGACCAGATTCCCGGTGACGTCCCGCAACCCGGTCGCGGCCACGTCCCGGGCGAGCGCGTCGAGCCCCTCGGGGGTCAGCGCCGGATCGCCCTCGCCCCGCAGGTACAGGTCGCCGGTCAGCGAACCTTTACGGCGCATACCGGAAGCCTTGGCCTCGGTCCCGAAGCGGTGTTCCGGCCCGAGGATCGACAGGGCGGCGGCCGAGGTGAAGAGCTTGGCGTTCGAGGCGGGCAGCAGGCGGTGCGCGCCGCCGCGGTCCACGAGCGTCGCCCCCGTCCGCGCGTCGGCCACCACGACCCCGACCTGCGCACCCGCGAGCACCGGATCCGCCAGGACGTCGTCGATCGCCGTCCCGATCGCGGCCGGCTCCCGCACGGCCGCCGCTCGCCCGAGCCCGGTCGGAGTCGCAAAGTCGAGCCGGGTGGCGGCCTGGGCCAGTGCGGGCTGGGCCAGAGTTGGGAGGGCCAGAGCGGGCTGGGCCAGAGCCGGGAGGGCCGCGAGAGTGAGCGCCGCGGCGACGGTGAGGGCGGAGGCTCGTACCCGGGTCATGCCTTGATCAACGAACGGGAACCTGATCCGTGGCTCGGGGCCGCCCGGACGAGGCGGGCTTCCACAACGGCGACGACCGGATCCTGCGCCTCCCCTAAATCGAAGGCGGGAACGATCTTGCCCGGATAACGTGAGCGCCGATCCGGGAGGAGTGAACCATGCTGGAGAAGATCAACGAGCGTCTGGTGAACTGGGCCAGTCTGCTGGAAAGCGCGACCCGGGATCAGGCCGAGAAAGCGTCCCGCCTGCCCTTCATCTTCCCGCACATCGCGCTCATGCCCGACGCGCACCTCGGCAAGGGAGCCACGGTCGGGTCGGTGATTCCGACGCTCGGGGCGATCATCCCGGCCGCCGTCGGGGTCGACATCGGCTGCGGCATGGCGGCCGTCCGCACGCAGTACCGCCGTGACGAGCTCAAGCCGCGCCTGGCCGACCTGCGTACCGCGATCGAGAACGCCGTCCCGCTCAGCGCGGGCGTCTACAACACGAGCGTGACCGACACCGCGCACAAGCGGCTCGGCCAGCTCACCGCGAAGGCCGAGCGGGCCGGGTTCGAGCCGGGGCGGTTCGCGGGCAACTGGGAGCTGCAGCTCGGCACGCTCGGGTCGGGCAACCACTTCATCGAGGTCACGGCCGACGAGAAGGGGCAGGTCTGGCTCTTCCTGCACTCGGGCTCGCGCGGCGTGGGCAACAAGATCGCCACGCATCACATCAAGGTGGCGCGGGAGGCGATGAAGCGCTGGTGGATCGACCTGCCCGACCCTGACCTGGCGTACCTGGCCGAGGGCACCGACGAGTTCTGGACGTACCTCCGGCAGCTCCGCTGGGCGCAGGACTTCGCGCTGGCCAACCGCGACGAGATGATGGACCGTGTCGTGGACTGCTTCGCCGAGTTCGTGGGCGGCCCGGTGCGGGAACTCGAGCGCGTCCAGTGCCACCACAACTACACCGAGCAGGAGACGCACTTCGGCAAGAAGGTGTGGCTCTCCCGCAAGGGGGCGATCAACGCCGAGAAGGGCCGGCCGGGGCTCATCCCGGGGTCGATGGGGGACGCCTCGTACGTCGTGGTCGGCAAGGGGAATCCGGTGGCGCTGAACTCGTCGCCGCACGGCGCGGGGCGGCAGTTCTCGCGCTCGAAGGCACGCCGCACCTTCACCCGTGACCAGCTCCGCGAGGCGATGAAGGGGATCGAGTACCGCGACACGGACGCGTTCCTGGACGAGATCCCGGGCGCCTACAAGCCGATCGACGTGGTGATGAACGATGCGGACAGTCTGGTCGAGGTGCGGCACACGCTGCGCCAGCTCGTGAACGTCAAGGGCGACTGATCAGGGGTGGGCG
Source organism: Actinoplanes sp. (assembly GCA_035687165.1). Taxonomy (GTDB): domain Bacteria; phylum Actinomycetota; class Actinomycetes; order Mycobacteriales; family Micromonosporaceae; genus Actinoplanes. The sequence continues at coordinate 2,780 of DASRYP010000109.1, forward strand.
CGTTCAGCGCAGGACGGGGAAGACCGTTCCGGCGATGAGCGCGCCCACGATCGAGCCGGCCACGACCTGGGCGCGGGTGTGCGCCTTCAGCACCACGCGGGACCAGCCGATCAGCGGGATCAGCGGGACCCCGAGCAGGGCGATCGGGCCGAAGACGGCGACCAGCACGGCCACGGTCCCGGCGGCCACCCCGGCGTGGATCGACATCTTCCAGTACGCCGTGACGAGCCCGAAGACGACCAGTCCGGTGCTGCCCGCCGCGAGCAGGGCGAGCAGTTCCCGCGGTGCGCCGAGCAGCACCAGCGCGGCGGTGCCGATCGCGACCGACACCATGCCGAAGAGCAGCGGGCCACGGCGGTGCTCTCGCTCGGGGATGTGATGACTGGTCAGCCGGCCCCGGCGGACACCCCGCACGACGTACGCCATCGGGATGCCGGCGGCGAACAACGCGGCCGGCGCTCCCCACCACCGGGAGACGCCCGGCTGGCTGCCCGCGTGGAAGCCGACGACCAGCAGGAGCACGGCGACGAGCAGTCCGGGCGCGAACGCCTCGGTCAGGGCGCGAGCTAGGTGGATCTTGAATGTCACCAGCGAACGATACGGGGGAAGGCGTCGAACCTTCGTGGCCCGTGTACGTCTGTGGGGTGTGGACATCAACCGATATGAGCACGAACAGCAGTACCAGGTCGGGCGGCGCCGTCTGCTGAAGATGTTCGGCCTCGGCGCCGGCGCGACCACCGCGGCGGTCCTCGCCGCCGACCCGGTCCTGGCCGCCACGCTCGGCTACGACGAGGCGCGCGGGGTCGACCCGGCCACCTACCGCGCGCCCGCCGGACTGGCCCGCAAGACCGCGGCCAAGAGCACCGCGCTCTCCTGGATCGACACGAACAAGAGCCAGCTCACCGAGCTCAGCGACAGCATCTGGAAGCACGCCGAGCTTTCTCTGCGGGAGTGGAATTCGTCGCGGGCGCACGCCGATCTGCTGAAGGCGAACGGTTTTCGGATCGAGTGGGGCTCGGCCGGCTTCCCGGCCGCGTTCGTCGCCACCTACGGCTCCGGCGGCCCCGTGCTCGGCTTCAACGCCGAGTACGACGCCCTGCCCGGCCTCTCGCAGAAAGCCGGCGTGGCGCAGCACGATCCGCTGCTCTACAACTACGACGCGTACGGGCCGGCCTACGGTCCGGGGCACGGCGACGGGCACAACCTGCTCGGGGTGGGCGGCACCGCGGCCGCGATCGCCACCGCGCAGGCCATCCGGGCCAACGGGCTCCGGGCCACGGTCAAGCTGTTCGGGTCGACCGGCGAGGAGCACCTGGTCGGCAAGGCGTACGCCGTGAAGGCCGGCGTTTACGACGGACTGGACGCCTTCCTCGACTGGCATCCGTTCAACGCGACCGTGCCGTTCTGGAACACGACCAGCGCCCTGGTCTCGGCGACCTTCACGTTCCTCGGCGCCTCCGGGCACGGCGGCACCCCGCTGGGCAACAAGAGCGGGCTGGACGGCGCGCTGTTGATGGCGACCATGTCGGAGTACCTGCGGGAGAAGAACGTCGCGCCCTCCGGCCGGTTCCACTACGCGATCATCAACGGCGGCGGCGCTCCCAACGTGACCCCGGACATGTGCTCGATCTGGTTCTTCGTCCGGGAGGGCAGCCCCGACCGGGCCCGCGTGCTCTACCAGAAGATCGTCGACTGTGCCGAGGCCGCCGCCCGTGCCAGCCAGACCAGGCTCGTGCACCGCTTCCACTCGGGCACGTGGAACCTGCTGGCCAGCAAGTCGGGCTCGGAACTGCTCAACGACAACATGAACCAGATCGGCGCCCCCGCCTTCACCGCGGCCGACCAGACCCTGGCCAAGAACCTGCAGAAGGCGCTCGGCAAGCCCGAGAGCGGCATGCCCACGACGCTCACCCCGCTGGCACCCCCGGCGGCCGCCTACACCGGCGGGCTCTCCACCGACACCGCCGACATCAGCTGGAAGGCCCCGACCGCGGTGCTGCTCGCGGCGGCCTTCCCGCCTGGGCTGCCGAACCACAACTGGGCCTTCACCGCGACCGCGGCGACGAACATCGGTCACCAGGCGATGCTGTCGGCGGCCCGCTACCTGGCCGCGGCGGCGGTCGACCTGATCGAGCAGCCCGCCCTGCTCGCCGGCATGCGTACGGAGTTCGAGGAGCGTACGGCCGGCCTCAAATGGGCGAGCATGATCCCGGACGGGCAGCAGCCGCCGCTCTACGAGCCGCCCGCGGAGTTCCTCACGAAGACCGGGCAGACGTTCCCGCCGCCGGGCGTGACCTGGCCGGTGCCGCCGATCATCGCTGCCGAGCAGCTCGGCACCACCGGCCCGGCCCTGCCCCCGGTGACCTGAACGATCCGTAGCTCCCGCGGCGCGCTGACGCTCCCCACGACGGGGAGCGTCAGCGCGCTCGGTGGGGTGACAGTGGCGGGTGGAATCGGCGCCGCGTCGCGCAGCTGACACCGCCGGAGGCCCGATGCGCCCACACTGACGGCATGGGGCTTGACCTGGGCAGTGTGGAGTTTTACGCGGGGCCGACCGTGCTGGGCGGGCCGGACGACCTCGACGCGGTGATCCGCGAGTTCATCGGGGGCGCCACGGACACGTTGCTGATCGCGGTCCAGGAGCTGGACTCGCGGGCGGTCGCCGAAGCGGTCCTGGCGGCGAAGTCACGCAAGGTGAGCGTGCAGATCGTGCTCGAAGGGGACTACCTGGTCGAGGACCCGCCGATCGCCGATCCGTGGAGTCTGGTGGGGGACAACGAGCACAACCGAGTGATCCACGCGGCGCTGCTGCGGGCCGGCGTCGACCTGGTGACCGACCTCAACCCGAAGATCTTCCACCAGAAGTTCATCGTGCGGGACCCCGGTGCGCCGACCGCGGCGGTGCTGACCGGATCGACGAACTTCACGCTCACCGACACGGGGAAGAACGACGCGGGCAACAACCTGAACCACGTGCTGATCCTCCGGGGGCAGACGGCGGCCGGGCTCTACCTGCGCGAGTTCGAGCGCCTGCGCGGCGGCACCTTCGGCGAGCTGCGGGAACGGCGCGAGTCCAAGCCGCGCGAGTTCCGCCTCGGCGGCATCCGGGTCAAGCCGATCTTCGCGCCGCACCAGGGCCCGGAGATGGAGATCATGAAGCAGATGCTCAAGGCTGAGCACCGGGTCGACTTCGCGATGTTCACCTTCGCCCAGTCCTCGGGCATCGACGACACCATGTTCTGGCTGCTGAAGGCGGGGATCCCGGTACGCGGCGTGCTCGATCGCGGCCAGGGCAGCCAGGCCTGGGCGGCGACGATCCCGCTGAAAACCAAAGGCGCCCAGCTGTCCGAGAACACGCCCGGCAACGGGGTCCGCAAGGTGCACCACAAACTGATGGTCATCGACGAACGCCTGGTCGTGGTCGGCAGCTTCAACTACACGGCGCCTGCGGCCACCCTCAACGACGAGAACATCGTGGTGCTCGGCGACCTGGAGGAGACCGACCCCACCGCCGAGAAAGCACAGCGCGAACTGGCTGCTTACGTCCTCGCCGAGATCGACCGCATCATCACGAACCTCGCCCGCCCGATCGGCGGCGTTCCAGGTGCCGACGGCCCTGTCGCCGGCGGTTCGCTCATCGGCGGCGCGGGGCGATAAGGCCCGACTCGTAGGCTGACACGACCAGCTGCGCGGGGTCGTGAGGTCCACCAGCAGCCGATCGGAGAAAGAGGGCTGGGCGGACATGTCCTGGTGGTGGCAAATCTTGATCAGCGTCGCCGTGGCCCTCCTGCTCGTCTGGGCCGCCCTGCTGATCGCCCTGGTGATCGCTAAGCCCGGCCAAGCTCAGCTCAAGGAAGCCCTCCGGCTGCTGCCCGACCTGCTCCGGCTGCTGCACCGCCTCGCCGGCGACCGCACTCTTCCGCGCGGCGTCCGGGTCCGCCTCGGCCTCCTGCTCGCCTACCTGGCCATGCCGTTCGACCTGA
>DASRYP010000110.1:0-24105 GCA_035687165.1 Actinoplanes sp.
CGATGCCGCCGGCGCCTTCGGAGGTGGAGAACACCCCGATGAGGACGGTGCCGATGATGCCGCCGACCAGGTGCACTCCCACGACGTCGAGCGAGTCGTCGTAGCCCAGCTTGTACTTCAGGCCCACGGCCAGGGCGCAGACCACACCGGCGATGACGCCGAGCAGCATGGCCGGCAGCGGAGCGATGAAGCCACAGGCGGGGGTGATCGCGACCAGGCCGGCGACCGCGCCGGAGGACGCGCCGACCAGGGTCGGCTTGCCGTCGCGCAGCCACTCCACGACGCACCAGCCGATGAGGGCGGCAGCCGTGGCGAGCTGGGTGTTGAGGAAGGCGACCGCGGTGGTGCTGTCGACGGTCAGCTCGGAGCCGGCGTTGAAGCCGAACCAGCCGAACCACAGCAGGCCGGCGCCGAGGGCGACGAACGGTACGTTGTGCGGGCGCATGTTCTCGCGCGGCCAGCCGAGTCGCTTGCCGAGCACCAGCACGACGGCGAGAGCCGCGGCGCCGGCGTTGATGTGCACCGCGGTACCACCCGCGAAGTCGAGCGCCTTGATGCCGGCGCCGATGAAGCCACCGCCCCAGACCCAGTGGGCCACGGGGACATAAACCAGGGTGAACCAGCCGAAGGCGAACAGGATCCAGCCGCCGAACTTGAGGCGGTCGGAGAGGGCGCCGCTGATCAGGGCGACCGTGATGATGGCGAACATCATCTGGAACGTCATGAAGACGTACGTCGGGATGCCGGTCTCGCCCCACATGGCGGAGAGCCAGCTGGTGCTGGTGCCGGCGAAGCCCCAGTTACCGATGATCTTGTTGACGCCCTCGGAGCCGTTCGCACTGAACGCCAGCGAGAAGCCGTAGAGCGCCCACAGAATGGAGATGAGCCCGATACTCGAGAAGCTCATCATCATCATGTTCAGAACGCCCTTGGACCGGTTGAGGCCACCGTAGAACAGCGCCAAACCCGGGGTCATGAGCAAAACGAGCGCAGACGACAGGAGCAACCAGGCGGTATTGCCGGTATCGATCTCCACGCTGCCTCCTCTCGGATGAAGGTGTCCTCATATACGACCCACGAAGCAGCACTGCTCATCGGCCGGTTTCGTGACGAGACCCTTCCGGTCCGAGGTTTCGCGCATGGTCTTCGCTCGATTTCCAGAACGTGACGGACTGTTTCGTACGTGTGAAGAAAGTCTCACAGTCGGTTCGACAAAACCTCGTGAACTGGACTAATAGGGGCGGAAAAACGGTCATCCGGGGTCTACCGGATTGTCAACGCCCGATCACCGAAGCGCGTATTCGAGGGTGTGCCGCTCGTAATCGAGCAGCCGCAGATCACGCATCGGACGCCGCAGATGACCCTTGTGCACGATCCGCACGAAAGCCGGATCGCCGGACGCCGCCATCCGCCGGATCCCCTCGACATGGTCGACGATCCTCTTCCGAATCGTGCGCACCAGGCGGTGCCGATCGCGCGGGATCAGGCCGTAGGCATCGGCGAACAGTCGGAGCCGGCGCGGGCGGTTCGGCCTCTTCCAGCCCAGTGTGTACGAGTCGCGGTCGCTGAACAGGGGCACCCAGGTCCAGGCCGCGTAGGCCACGTCGTAGATGCGCGCGCCGGGCGAGGCCAGATCGAAGTCGATCAGTGCGAGCGTGCCGTCAGGCCGCCAGACCACGTTGTGCGGGGCGGCGTCGTGGTGGCAGACCACGTCGGCGTCCGGCGGGGGCGGCCCGAAGGAGCGCCACACCGCGTTCGGCGGGGGAACGAAGCCGTACTGCGCGTCGTGGAACATGCGGATCATGGTGGCGACGGTGACCAGCGCCTCCTCGGTCACCCAGTGCGGGCCCAGCGGATATTCGCCGCACTCGCCATCAAGATAGGACAGGACCTCGCGGCCCTTCTCGTCCATGCCCAACGCGCTCGGTGAGCCGGTGAAACCCACCCGCTCGATGTGGTTGAGGAGGCTGTGCACGGCCGGCGTCCACGGTCCGGCATTGCGCCGCACGGTGTCGCCGACCCGGGAGACCGTGCTGACGTTGCCGCCGTGAAGCGGGATCTCCCGCACCGGCTCCTGCGTCACCACAGCCTCCTCCCGTCCGACCGCCCCGCCCGTCAACCTTTCACCCGAGACTACGCGGCGCCGCCAAGCAGGGCCTCGACGAAGGCGACGGGCTCGAACGGCGCCAGGTCGTCCGGTCCCTCACCCAGCCCCACCAGCTTGACCGGAATGCCGAGTTTGCGCTGGACAGCGATGACGATTCCCCCCTTGGCGGTGCCGTCGAGCTTGGTCAGCACCACGCCGGTCACGTCGACCACCTCGGTGAAGACGCGGGCCTGCTCGAGTCCGTTCTGCCCGGTGGTCGCGTCCAGCACGAGCAGGGTCTCGTCGACCGGGCCGTGCTTCTCGAGCACGCGCTTGACCTTGCCCAGCTCGTCCATGAGGCCGACCTTGTTCTGCAGCCGGCCGGCGGTGTCGATCACCACGGTGTCGACCCCCAGCTCGATCCCCCGCTTCACCGCGTCGAACGCCACGCTGGCCGGGTCGCCGCCCTCCGGACCGCGTACGGTCTCGGCGCCGACCCGGTCGCCCCAGGTCGTGATCTGGTCGGCGGCGGCCGCGCGGAAGGTGTCGGCCGCCCCGAAGAGCACCGACCGGCCGTCCGCGATCAGCACCCGGCCGATCTTGCCGCAGGTGGTGGTCTTGCCCGCGCCGTTCACGCCGACCACCAGCAGCACCGCGGGCCGACCATCGTGCGGGGTCGTCTTGAGGGTGCGGTCCAGGTCCGGTTCGAGCGCGGCGACGAGCTCCTCGGCGAGCTGTTCGCGCACCTCGGCGACGGTACGAGTGCCCAGCACCCGGACCCGCTCACGCAGCCGCTCGACGATCACCTGGGTGGCCTCGACCCCCACGTCGGCGCCGATCAGGCTGTCCTCGATCTCCTCCCAGGCGTCCTCGTCGAGGTGGTCGCGGGAGAGCACGCTGAGCAGGCCGCGGCCGAAGACGTTCTGCGAACGCGAGAGACGGGCGCGCAGCCGCACCAGCCGGCCGGCCGTCGGCTCCGGCTGGTCGAGGGTGGGCAGCGACTCCTCGACCGGCCGTTCCAGCAGCGGGGGCAGCCCCTCGTCCGCCTCGGCCGGCACGACCAGGGGTGGCGTCTCGACCCCGGGCTCCGCGGTGGGCGGCCGCTCCAGGGTCGTCGTGCTCCCACCCGTCGGGGTCGGCGGCAGCTCCCGGCGGCGCATCCGCGGCACCACCAGGCCGATCCCACCAGCCACCAGAACAACGAGAAGGATTACTGCGGCGACCACGTATTCCATAGCGGAAATCCTGACAGATGGCCTGGCCGGGTGTGGCGTCGGCCGTGGAGTGGCGGCTCGGAGCACATGTGCAAGAGGATGGGGAACCCCTTGGCACAAGCGTGGAGGCTCCCCCGTGCGCCACACCCCGGCGTTGTCCCGATGACCGCCCAGCTGCTGGTCGGCCCGCTCCTACGCCGCGTGGTGGGCGACCGGGCGACCGTCTGGGTCGAGACGTCCGAGCCGGCCCAGGTCCTGGTCGCGGCCGAGGGCGGCGGCGTGGGCTCCGCGTCCACCTTCACGGCCTACGGGCATCACTACGCGCTGGTCGTGGTCGAGGGCTTGCGTCTCGGCACGTCGAGCACCTACCAGGTGCTGCTCGACGACCGCCAGGTCTGGCCGAGCACCGAGTCGGCCTACCCACCCCCGGCGATCCACACCCGGCCGGCCCACGACGCCGACACTCCCGTGCGGCTGATCTTCGGTTCCTGCCGCGAGGCGACCCCGAGTGCCACCGCCCGGCAGCTGCCGCCCGACGCCCTGGACGCGTACGCCCGGCGGTTGATGGCCGATCCGCAGAACCCGGAGCTGCGGCCCGACCTGATCGTCCTGCTCGGCGACCAGGTCTACGCCGACAAGACCTCGGCCAAGGTACGCCGTTTCCTGCGCCGTCGCCGCGCGGCCGGTCACGACGGCCCGAGCGACCAGGTGGTCACGTTCGACGAATACACCAAGCTCTACCTGGAGTCCTGGCGCGACCCCGAGGTGCGCTGGCTCTTCGCCACGATCCCGACGGTCATGATCTTCGACGACCACGAGCTGATCGACGACTGGAACACCTCCGCGTCGTGGCGCACCGACATGGCCGAGCAGGCGTGGTGGGAGGAGCGGATCACCGGCGGCCTGGCCTCCTACTGGGTCTATCAGCACCTCGGCAACATGTCCCCCGACGAGCTGGCCACCGACCCGCTCTTCCAGAAGGTGACGTCGGTCGGTGACGCGACCGACGTGCTGCACGAGTTCGGCCGCACGGTCGACACCGCCGAGCAGCTCTACCAGTGGAGCTACGCGCTGGACATCGGCCGCACCCGGCTGGTCATGCTCGACAACCGGTGCAGCCGCGTCCTGACTCCCGACCGGCGCGAGATGCTGCCCGCCGCCGAGTGGAACTGGTTCGTCGACCAGGCCCACGGGGAGTACGACCACCTGGTGGTGGGCAGTTCCCTGCCGTGGCTCATGCCGCCCGCGATCCACTACCTGGAGGCGTGGAACGAGAAGACGGCCGCCTCCCCTCGCCCCTGGGTGGCGTCGAGCGCGGAAAAGCTGCGCCGCGCCGTCGACCTGGAGCACTGGGCCGCGTTCGGCCGCTCCTTCAACGCGCTGGGCGAGCTCTTCCGCCGCCTGGGCGAGGGCGGCACCGGCTCTCCCGGCCACCGGGTCGGTGCGGGCGGCGCCTACGCGGCCCCCGCGTCGATCAGCGTGCTCTCCGGTGACGTCCACCACTCGTACGTGGCCGAGGCCGACTTCGGCACCGAGATGGCCACCCCGGTCATGCAGCTCACCTGCTCCCCGGTCCACAACCAGGTGCCGGCCTTCATGCGCCCCCTGATGCGCTTCAGCTGGTCCCGGGCCGCCGCGCGCGGTGTCCAGGGCATCGCCCGCTCGGCCGGTGTCCGCCGCCCGGCGTGGAGCTGGAAGCGCCTGGCCGGCCCCTACTTCGGAAACGCCATCAGCACCCTGGTCCTGACCGGCCGCGCGGCGACCGCCCAGGTGGAGGGCACCGACAAGGACGGCAACCTCTTCGAGGTGGCTGAGGTCCCCTACCCCCGCTGAGGCGCGGTCACTCGGGGAGGTCGAGGGCCTTACGGAGGTAGGGGAGGTGCTGCGGGCCGGTCCACCGGTAGGCCGAGAGGCCGGCCGCGCGGGCACCGCGTACGGCTCGGTCGTCGTCGTCGATGAAGAGGACGAACTTGGGCAGGACACCGAGGAGCTGGCAGGCCTTCGTGTAGAACTCCGGGGCCGGCTTGTGGACCTTGAGCTCCCACGAGCTGATCACCACGTCGACCTCGTCGAGCAGGCCCAGCAGCTCGAGGTCGCCGCGCAGGCGGTCGGTAGCGTTCGTGGCCAGGCCGACCTTGCGCCCGGCGGCGCGCACCTCGCGGATGAACGCCAACACGTCCGGGTCGGGCTCGCCGCGGTAGGACTGCCAGTCGGCGACCGCGGTGCGGGCCGCGTCGATGTCGAGCGGGAGGCGCGTGGCCACCTGCTCCATCCACTCGGCGTCGCTGACCTCGCCGGCCATCGCCGGGCGGTAGATGTCCCACGACATCGCCGTCTCCAGCAGGGCGGCCGGGGGAAGCCCGTTGGCGACCTCGACGGCGATCATGGGGGCCGGGTCCCAGCGGCGCAGCACACCGTCCAGGTCGATGAGCAAGGCCTGGGCGGGCTCGCGCGACATGGGTCATTCCTCCGAATCGTGCTTGAGCCGCTGGCTGATCACCTGGGTCACCCCGGCGCGCATCGTGACGCCGTACAGAGCGTCGGCGACCTCCATCGTGCGCTTCTGATGCGTAATGATCAACAGCTGGCTCTTCTCCCGCAACTGCTGGAAGAGCGTAATCAACCGGCCCAGGTTGACGTCGTCGAGGGCCGCCTCGACCTCGTCCATGATGTAGAAGGGCGACGGCCGGGCGCGGAAGATCGCGCAGAGCATCGCGACCGCGGTCAATGAGCGCTCGCCGCCCGAGAGCAGCGACAGCCGCTTGATCTTCTTGCCGGGCGGCCGCGCCTCGACCTCGACGCCGGTGGTCAGCATGTCCTCGGGGTCGGTCAGCACCAGCCGGCCCTCGCCCCCGGGAAAGAGCACCTGGAAGACCTGCTGGAACTCGCGGGCCGTGTCCTCGAACGCCGAGGCGAACACCTCGAGGATCCGCTCGTCGACGTCCTTGACCACGGTCATCAGGTCTTTGCGGGTGGCCTTGAGGTCTTCCAGCTGGTCGGAGAGGAACTTGAAGCGTTCCTCGAGCGCCGCGAACTCCTCCAGCGCCAGCGGGTTGACCTTGCCGAGCAGGGCCAGGTCGCGCTCCGCCTTGTTGGCCCGTTTCTCCTGGGTCGGCCGGTGGAACATGGCCGGCTCGGGGACCGGCTTGCCGTCCTTCTCGGCCAGCGCCACCTCGGCCTGCGTGGGCGGCACGGGCTGTTCGGGGCCGTACTCGACGATCAGGGTGTCGACGTCGAGGGAGAAGTCCTCGGCCGCCTTGGCCTCCAGCTGCTCGATCCGCATGCGCTGCTCGGCGCGGGCCACCTCGTCGCGGTGCACCTCGCTGGTGAGCCGCTCCAGCTCACTGACCAGGCGCTTCGCCCCGGCCCGGACCTCCTGCAGCTCGGCCTCGCGCAGCGTGCGGGCCTGGGCCAGCTCGTCACGCGCCTCGATCGCCGCGGCCAAGGACACCTGGACCCGGGCCAGCGCGGCCCCGGCGCCCAGCGCGACCGCACGGGCGATCTCGGCCCCTCGGGCACGGGCGGCCCGACGGGCGGCGGCACGTTCCCGGGCCTGCTGCTCGGCGTTGGCCTGGCGCAGCAGCGAGTCGGCGCGTCCGGCGATCGAGGCGACCCGCTCCTCGGCAGTGCGCACCGCGAGCCGGACCTCCATCTCGTTCTGCCGGGCCTGCGGAACGAGCGCGCCGAGCCGGTCGCGTTCGTCGGTGGCGGGCTCCTCGTCGATCGGGGTGGCCTCGGCCAGGCGCAGCCGCTCCTCGAGCTCGGCCACGCGCATCAGGTCGGCCTCGCGTGCCGACTCGGCCTTCTGCCGCGCGGAGCCCAGGCGCTCGGTCTCGGCCTTGGCCGATCGGGCGGCGGCGCCGAGCTCGGCGAGCCGGCGGGCGGCCGCGTTGCGTTCTCCCTCGGCGGCGCGCTTGGCGGCGGCCGCGACGTTCACGGTCTCCTTGTGCCTCGCCACCTCGGCGCGCGCCTCGGCCAGCTGCGCCTTGAGCTCGCTGATCGACTCCTCGGCGGCCTCCCGGCGGGCCTTCGCCTCGTCGACGGCGGCCTGCACCTCGAGATAACTGGTGCCCTTCCCGGAGCCTCCGGCGGCGGCGTACGCCCCCAGCACGTCCCCGTCGGGCGTGACGGCCCGCAGCTCCGCGTTGCCGGCGACGAGCGCGACAGCGGCGGCCTGATCAGGCACGAGGACGACGTCTCGCAGCGCCCGGTTCAGCGCGGGCCGCACGTTCTCGGGGCAACCGATCACATCGGGCGCCCAGACCGCTCCCGCGGGCAACGCGGGGCGCAGCGCGTCCAGCGATCCCCGCATGCCCGGACCGGCCGGCGACGCGACGACGAGCGCGGCCCGCCCGGCGTCGGCGATCTTGAGCGTACGCATCGCCTCGACCGCTTCGTCCACGCCGGAGAGTGTCACGGCGTCGGCGAGCGAGCCCAGCGCGGCGGCGAGGGCCGCCTCGTGTCCGGGCTGGACAGTCAGCATGGACGCCAGGCTGCCGAGCAGTCCCGGCACCTCACTGGCCTTGGCGAGCAGCGCCCCCGCGCCGTCCTTGCGCCTCAGGCCGAGCGCGAGCGCCTCCTCGCGCGCCTTCCAGCCGGCCGCGTCCTTCTCGGCGGTCCGCTCGGCGTCGGAGAGGTCCTTGACCACTGCCGCGGCCCGGTCGTGCTCGTCGACCGCCTCGGCGTGACGTTCGTCCAGCTCGACGTTGCCCCGGTCGGCCTCGGACGACTCGGCGGCGACGACGTCCACCTCGGCCTGGGCCGTCTCGGCGCGCATCATGGCGTCGGTGTGCGCGACGGCGAGGCGTTCGATCTCGTCGGTGGCGCCCTCGGTGCGGGCCCGCGCCGCGTTCACGTTGCCGGTGAGCTTGGCCAGACCCTCGCGCCGGTCGGCGATCGCCTTGGCCGCTGTGCGCAGCGCACCCTCGGCCGCGGCCAGCTCGCGTTCGAGCTCCTGCCGGTGCTCGATCGCCTCGGCCAGGCGCATCTGGTCGTCGGTGAGCGCCTCGCGCAGCTCCGCCTCCTGCTCGCGCACCCGTTCCGACTCGGCCACGAGCTGCTCGGGGTCACGGCCGGGCCGCTCCTCGTCAGGCGTCGCGGCCAGGTGGCGCAGCCGCTCGGTGGCGAGTTGCTCGGTCGAGCGGAAGCGTTCCTGCAGGGCGGAGAGCTTGTACCAGGTGTCCTGAGCGGCCTGGAGCAGCGGCGCGTCCTCGGCGTGCGCGAGCTCGAGGTCGGCCAGGTGCCGCTGGACCTCGCGGTTCTCGTCCTCGACCTGCCCGCGGCGGTCCCGCATGGCCGACTCGTCGGCGATCTCCCGGTCGAGGGTGGTGCGCAGCGTGTGCAGGTCGTCGGCGAGGAGTCGCAGCCGGGCGTCGCGCAGGTCGGACTGGATTCCGGCCGCGCGCCGGGCCACCTCGGCCTGCTTGCCGAGCGGCTTGAGCTGTCGCCGCAGTTCGGCGGTGAGGTCGGTGAGCCGGTTGAGGTTCACCTGCATGGCGTCCAGCTTGCGGATCGCCTTTTCTTTCCGCTTGCGGTGCTTGAGGACGCCTGCGGCCTCCTCGATGAAGGCGCGGCGGTCCTCGGGCTTGGCGTGCAGCATGGCGTCGAGCCGGCCCTGCCCCACGATGATGTGCATCTCACGCCCGATGCCGGAGTCGCTCAGCAGCTCCTGGATGTCGAGCAACCGGCAGGTGTTGCCGTTGATCTCGTACTCACTGGCGCCGTCACGGAACATCCGCCGGGTGATCGAGACCTCGGTGTACTCGATCGGCAGGGCGCCGTCGTTGTTGTCGATCGTGAGCGTCACCTCGGCCCGGCCCAGCGGCGCCCGGCCGGAGGTGCCGGCGAAGATGACGTCCTCCATCTTTCCGCCGCGCAGCGCCTTGGCACCCTGCTCGCCGAGGACCCAGGCGATGGCATCGACGACGTTGGACTTGCCGGAACCGTTCGGGCCTACCACACAGGTAATTCCCGGCTCCAGCCGCAGCGTCGTGGCGGAGGCGAAGGACTTGAAGCCCTTGACCGTCAGGCTCTTGAGGTGCACGGATCTCCGAAAGTCGGTCGTCTTCTGCTTCGGCGCAGACTACCCCCGGTGCGTGTCGATGGCCGTTACCGCCGCTCCACATCCCGGATAAACTGGACAAAAATACCTTCACCCCCGACCGGCCCCACACCAAGTCGGGCAAAAAGATGCGCGCCGCCACAACGTGGAGGCGCGCTAATTCGGGTGCGTCTTTGATGCGGGGGATAACCACGGCCGCCGTGGGCCTCAGTGACTCAGCAAGGGTGACTCAGCGTGGGTGACACAGCTCGAGTGACTCCGCCTCGGCGGCCGATGGAGCTCAGGTCAGCGCGGGCTCGGTCAGCCGCGCGAAATCGTCTGCCTCAGCGGCCGCAGCGGCCAGACGATCGTTTTCCGCCCGAACTCGGGTGATCTCGAACTCCAGGGCCTGCACCCTGGAGCGCAGACGGGTGACCTCGTCGAGCAGACGCCGATCGGGCGCTGCACCTACGTGGCCAAAGAGGGCCTTCGCCATGGTGACTCCTTGAGAAGCACTGCTTCTTCATTGTGGAAAGCGTTGCCGGAGAGGCCGACCAACGCGCGCCGAGTGCGCCGCAAAACCACACTCAAGGGCACGCTTGAGCACAGAATCATGCACCCTAGGAATGGTTTCTCAAGGTGCACATCTCACACGACCGTCTGAAACCGGGCATGAGTGGGCGCGACTGGCGACCTCTCCATAGTCCGCCCAGACCTAGATTCCGTCAAGCCGTGCGGAGGCGTCACGTCGTCGGCCGGCAGTGAATCTTCCCACCCGAAGGCTTACCAGCAGGCCAAACCGCTTCTGAAACCGCCTCTTGACCCGCACTTCCAAGGTCGCGAAGATCAACAATATCGCGAAGTTGGCACTCCTGAGCTCGTCGGATGCCGATCTTGACTCCGTTATTTCCGCCGACGTGACCCGAATTCCCACCATCCCGCCAACCACACAAAGCTCACCGTTGTCGACGTACGCCGCCCAGTGTGCCCACCCGCCCGGGTGGGGCCAGGCCTCGACCGTAGGGCACGAAGCACGGCCGGGACCGAGTCACCCACGGGCACCGGACCGATCGAAGCGCCGCTACAAGCTCGAATGATCTGCACGTCGAAACCGACTTTTCACCATAAATAGTACGGCAAATCGGATAATTAGCGCGTAAATCTGTCACGTACCCGACTTGCTCCACCGCGTACGGTGGGCTGTTTCGTTGCCTCCATCGTGAATCCGATCCCGCCGCACGAGCGCATCTGCATGCTCACCGGCGGCGGGTACCCGTATCGCCGGGACGCCTTGAGCGGATGGTGCCGCACCCTCGTCGAAGGACTGCTCGGGTTCCGCTTCGAGCTGCTCACCGTCACCGACCGGGAACCGCCGTCCGCCACCGCCTACCCGCTGCCCCTCAATGTCGACTCCGCCCGGGCCGTCGCCGTCGGCCACCAGTCCACCCGCCACGACACCACCCGCGACGACGGTGGCCTCGCCCGGACCGCCGCTGACCTGCTCTGCCAGGGCCTGATCGGCGATCGGGACAACGCCGCGGAGCTCTTCGCGGACGGCCTGCGGCGGGTGGCCGAAACGCCCACGACGCTGGCCGGGCTCCCCCTGGCCGACGCGCTGCTCGACGCCTGGCGCACTGCCCACGCCGAGCCCGGCGAACTCCCCCGGCTCACTGTGCGCGACGCCCGCACCTCGGCCACCCTGCTGCGCCACGCCCTCGGCGCGGTCGTCGTCGACCTGCCCGCAGCCGACCTCGTGCACTGCGTCGGCGGCACCACTCCGCTACTCACCGCGCTGGCCGGGCGCTGGCGGAAAGGCCTCCCGCTGCTGCTCACCGAGGCCCGCGCCGTCGTCGCCGGGCACCGCCCGCACGAGGAACGCCTGTCACCGGCCGTGCGCGCGGTGCTGCGCCGGTTCCGTGGCTCGGTCGCCCGCACCGGCTACGCCGAGGCCAGTCTGATCGCGCCGCTCAGCGCCTACCACCACGGCTGGGCGCGGGGGCACGGCGCGCAGGCCGCGAAGCTCATCCAGGTCCCGGCCGGCGTCGATCCCGCGGAGTATCCGAGCGTCGCCGAGCCCGCGTCCGCCGTCCCCACGGTGATCTGGGCCGGCAGCGGCGGCCCGGACAGCGGCCTCCTGCCGTTGCTCGCCGCCTTCCACCAGATCGCCGCCGCCGAGCCGGGCACCGTGCTGCACCTGGTCGGGGTCACCGCGGCGCACGAGGACCACTGCGCCGAGCAGATCGAGCGCACCGGGCTGGACCGGGCCGTACGGCTGCATCCCCTGCCCGCCGACCCCCGCGACCGTTACACCACGGGGCACGTGGTGGCGCACGTGCCAGGACCGGCCGACCCGCCCTACCGGCTGATCGAGGCGATGATGTCCGGCCGAGCCGTGGTCGGCGTCGACGTGGGAGCGGCCGCCGAGACGCTCGCTGACACGGGGGTGCTGGTGCAGCCGGGCGACCCGGCCGCGCTGGCGATTGCCGTGGTCGGCCTGCTGCGGGCGCCGGGCCGCCGCCGGGCGCTGGGCGACGCGGCCCGACAGCGCGCGCTCACGCACTTCACGAATGACCGGGTGGTGCGCGTCTACGGCGCGCTCTACGCCGATCTCGCAGCGCCACCTCCGCCGCTCGCGCACGAGCTGGTGCTCGCCGTGCCGGCTCCGCTGTCCGAGCCGCCGACCACCCTGCGCTGGCTGATCGGGGAGAGGCAGGACGGATGACGAGCACGCCCGCACGTCCCAGAACGGCCTCCGGTCGTACGCGTCGGCGTGCCCACCGAGGCGCCCGGCACGCACGGCCGAACGGCACGCCGGCACCGATGCCGGCGCCGCCCGCGATCACCACGCGCTCGCACCGCGCTCCGGCTCGCCGCCCCTACCTGCTCGTCGCCCTGCTGCGTTGCGTCCTCTACGTGACCCCGCTCAGCGTCGCGGCGGCCGCCGCCGACCCGATCGCCCGGGTCGCCTGGCCGGTCCCGCTGGCCACACTGCTGCTGGGCTGGGCCGCTGCGCAGACCTTGACCTGCACCGGCATCTCGATCGCCCGGCGTGCCGGGCCGGGCGCCGCCGCCCGTCTGGTGGGCTCCGGGTTCGCCGGCGCCGCGGGGTTGTGGTGCTCGCTGGTCTGGATGGCCCCGGTCCCGCTCGTCGGTCCGGACCGCGGGCAGGCCCTGGTCGTCGGCCTCGGCGGGCTCGGCACGCTGGCCACGGTCACCGCCGCGCTGGTGACGCGGGCCGAGGCCGTGGTCGTGTTCTGGAGCCTGCCGTGCTGGGTGCTCGGCGGGGCGACCCTGGCCCGGCTGGCCGGCGAGTCGGTGCTCGACGCGGTGCCGATCGGCCTGCTGCTCCCGGCCGCGATCGTGGTCCCGTTGATCCGCGCGTTCCAGCCCGTCGCGGTTCTCAGCGGCTGCGTGCATCCGCCCCGGTTGACCCCCGCCGAGCTGCGCCGGAGCGGCGGCTACCTGATCATCGGCGCGGCCCAGGCGGTCTGCGTGGGCCTGGTCTGGCAGGCCGGGCCGGCCGGCTCGACCGTGCCGTTCTGGCTTCCGCTGCTGCTCGCCGTGCCGATCCTCGAGGCGCTGATCGGCTGGCACACCCGGCAGCTTGACGCCAGGCCGGCCACCGCCGGGGACGACTACCGGCGGCACGTCCGCGGTGTCACGTGGATCACGCTGACCGGGCTGCTGCCACCGTTCGGGGTGGGCGTCGCGCTGGCGCTGGCCGCGTACCTCCGGCCGGCCCGGTTGCCCTCGTTCGCCGACACCCCGGCCGGTGCGCTCGGGCTGGCCGCCGGCACCCTGCTCGGCGGCGTCTTCGCCCTCACGTACCTGCTCGCGGCCCGAAATCGTACCGGGATCGCCGCGACCCTGGCCGCCGCGCCTCCGCTGCTCACCGCGGCCCTGCCGTTCCTTCCGCTGCCGTCGTCCGGCCCCCTGCCGGACGCCGTCGCCGTGCTCGCCACCACTCATCTGGCCGGCCTGCTCGTCGTCGCCCTGACCGCCTCACCGGCTCCCGACCTGGCCCTTGACGATCCCAGGAGAAAACCGTGAAGACCCTGTTCCCCCCGTACGCCCATCCGTCGCCCGAACTGCCGCTGGACGGCGACACCTGGATCATCCGGGAGCTGCCCGGCGGAAGCCGCTCGCTGCACCAGTCGCTGGGCCGGATCGACCTGGACTGGGGCAGCCGTTCGCTGGCCGACGTGCTGGCCGACGTGGACGCCTGGCGTGCGGACGGCGCCGAGGGCCTGTTCCTCGACCGGGCGCCGGCCGGCTCGGGCGGGGTCGGTCCGGTCGCCCTGACCGTGCGCCTGGCGGCCCGCCGTGGCCTGCACCGGGTGGTCCTCAACCCGGGCGTGCCGAGCGACCCGCTCTACCGTGACCTGGGCGTGCGCATCTGCACCTTCGAGGGCCCGTGGACGGCTTATCAGAGCTGGGACGGCGACGGCTCACGGCCAGGCGACGGCCACATCGTGCACGGCGTGCCGTCCGCGCTGCTCACCGCCGCGCGCCGGCTGATGGGACGGCGTGGGGCCGGATTCGGGTTGGCCACCGACGCCAGCCCGTACGTCAGTGCCGGATCGCTCGCGGGCGGGGCTGGCACCGCGGACAGCTGAACGAGGAACGGTTCATGAACTGCTCCCGGCGCATCGGCGTGCCGCACCGGTGGCACGGCTGACCTTCCCGGCCGTACGCGTTGAGCGAGCGGTCGAAGTAGCCGCTCTCGCCGTTCACGTTCACGTAGAGCTCATCGAAGCTCGTCCCGCCCGCGACGATCGCCTCGCCGAGGACGTCCCGGACGTGGGCGAGCAGACGACGTACGGCCAGCTTGGTCAGTTGATCAGTGTGCCGCGCGCCGTGCAACTGGGCCCGCCAGAGCGCCTCGTCGGCATAGATGTTGCCGACGCCGGAGAGGAGTGTCTGGTCGAGCAGGGCTCGCTTGAGATCGGTGCGCTTGCCGCGGAGCCGGTCGACGAACGCCTCGTCGTCGAAGAGCGGGTCCATCGGGTCGCGGGCGATGTGCGCGATCTCCTCGGGCAGCTCGGCGCCGTCCGCCGAGACGGAGAGCCCGCCGAACGTGCGCTGGTCGACGAAGCGTAGTTCGGGGCCGTCGTCGGTGAACGTGAACCGGACGCGCAGGTGCTTCTCGTCCGCGGCCTCGGCCGGCTGCATCAGCAACTGGCCGCTCATGCCGAGGTGACCGATGATCGCGTCGCCCGAGTCGAGCGGGAACCACAGGTATTTGCCGCGGCGGGACACGCCGAGCACGGTCCGGCCGGTCAGCAGGGCGATGAAGTGCGCGTCGCCGGGCAGGTGCCGGCGGATCGCGCGGGGGTGACTCACCTCGACGCTCTTGATCGTGCGGCCGGCCACCCACTTGGCCAGCCCGTGCCGCACAGTCTCGACCTCGGGCAGCTCAGGCACTGCTACTCCTCAAGAACTAAAGCGTGTAGGGCCAGACGGCGACCAGATAGGCGCCGTACCAGAGACCGAACGCCGCCCAGGCCGCGATCGATACCGCGGCGACCCGCGGACGGGCCCGGCCGGCGGCGACCGCGGCGGGCAGCAGCGTCAACAGTACGGGGACGAGCAAGCGCGGCTTGGAGTGGTAAAACCCGGCCTGGCCGTAGACGAGCACCATCGCGATCACGCCGTAGACGGCCAGCGGCGGCCACGGTCGCTGGGCGAGCGCGACCCCGGCGGCGCCCAGGGCGGCGAGCAGGATGAAGGCCACGCTGATCGGCACCCAGCCCTCGCCGGTGGTCAGCGTGGTGTTCAGGAAGGAGAGCGTGCTCGCGCCATAGTCGAAGGCAGTGCCCCAGCCCGCAGCCTGGATCCGAAACCAGGCCGCCGGATCGCCGACCCGCCAGCCCACCCAGGCCAGGAAGAGCGGCGCTCCGGCGAGCGCGAGCGCCGCGGCTCCGAGCGGCTCCCACCTCTTCTCCCACGACTCGTTCCCCCGCGACTCGCGGACCGCCAGCAGGGCCGCCACGGCCAGGGCGACCGCGGCGGCCGCCCCGGTCGGCCGGGTCAGGGCGGCCAGCAGGCCCAGCGGGCCGGCCGCCCACCAGACCCGTCGATGGGCGGCGACCAGCATCCCGGCGACGAAGGCGAGGAAGGTCCCCTCGGAGTACGCCATCGAGAAGACGATCGAGACGGGCGCGGTGCAGCAGATCGCGACCAGGGCCCAGCCGGTGCGTTTCCCGTACAGCGACGTGCCCAGCAGGTGCAGGGCCACGGCCGCGCCGATCGAGGCGAGCCAGCTCACCAGGATCGACGCCGTGTGCGCCTCGATGCCGAGCGCGGCCACCAAGCGGATGAGCATCGGGTAGACCGGGAAGAAGGCCAGCTCGTTGCCCTGCAGCACGTGGGCCGAGTCGTACGTGTAGCCGTGCGGGTAGCCGTCGACGGCGACCCGGTAGAACCAGCCCGCGTCCCAGACCAGTAGCCGCGCGCGGATCCCGATCGGGTTCTCGGCGGCGGTGTCGAGCCAGGCCAGCACGATCAACTGGGCGAACCTGGTCAGCGCGAAGATGCCGACCGCGGTGCCGATGCCGCGCCAGGCCCCGGCTAGGTCCCAGAGCCGGGAGCGCTGAGCCGCCTCGGCCTCCACCGTCTGACTCACTCGCTAATCTCGAGCTTTTCTTCGATGACAGCCGCTTCACCCGGCACAGCCGCTTCACCGGTTTTGTCGAGCAGGCTGCCGTCGGGCTCGCTGGTGCGCTCGGTGAGGATGCGCCAGGCGGCCGCGGCGGCCCGCTGCTCGGCCTGCTTCTTGCTGCGCCCCTCGGACCCGCCGTAGCGCTCGCCCGCCACCACCACCCAGGCAGTGAAGGTCTTGGCGTGGTCGGGACCGGAGTCCTCGATCACATAGTCGGGCACACCGAGGCCGAGCGCCGCGGTGAGCTCCTGCAGGCTGGTCTTCCAGTCGAGCGCGGCACCCCGGCCGGCCGACTCCGCCATCAGCGGGTCGAACAGCCGGTGGATCACCTCGCCGGCGACGTCGAGGCCGTGCTCCAGGTAGATCGCGCCGAGCAGCGCCTCGAGCGTGTCGGCCAGGATGCTCGCCTTGTCGCGCCCGCCGGTCGTCTCCTCACCCTTGCCGAGCAGCAGGTGCCGGCCCAGCCCGTACTCGCCGAGCCCGCGCGCCACGTCGGCCAGCGCGTGCATGTTGACGACGCTGGCCCGCAACTTGGCGAGCTGGCCCTCGGGCAGGTCGGGATGGTTGTGGAAGAGCGCCGAAGTGATCACGACGCCGAGCACGGAGTCACCCAGGAACTCGAGGCGCTCGTTGGTCGGCAGCCCCCCGTTCTCGTACGCGTACGAGCGGTGGGTGAGCGCACGCTCGAGCAGGCCCGGCTCGAGGGGAACCCCGAAGGCCTCCTCCAGCGGCAGGGTCGGCGGCCGGCGACGCTTGTCACTCATGAGCACCTCGTTGTGTTTCGATCATTTCGGCCATCGCCGCGACCGCGGCCTGGCGGTGGAGCTGGGCGGCGAAGGCGATACCGGCGGCAAGATCCGGACCGGACGCGGCGCCGTGACAGACGACCACGGTGCCCTCGACGCCGAGGAGCAGGGCCGCGCGCGGCGGTGGGTTGAGGTGCCGCGGTGGCCCGATTGCGGCGTACGCCGTCTCGAGCCCTTTGAGCAGCACATTTCCGGTGAATCCGTCGGTCACGACGACGTCGGCTATTCCGCCGGTGACCACGTCGTTGCCCTCGACCAGGCCGACGTAACGCCCGCCGCCCGGCAGGTCGAGGTCGGTCAGCAGGGGTGGGAGAGCACGGCGGAGCCGGTCGCCCTTGCCCCGCTCGGTGCCGATGCTCAGCAGACCGACGCGCGGCTGGGTGATTCCGTGGACGACCGAGGCGTACGCCGATCCGAGCCGGGCGTGCATGACGACGGTCTCCTCGTCGGGGTCGACCGAGGAGCCCACATCGAGCAGAACCAGCCGGCCGGCCTTCGTGGGCAGCACGGCGGCGAGCGGCGGACGGCGTACCCCGGGGCGGCGGCCCAGGCCGAGCGCGGCCGAGGTGACGGTGGCCCCGGTGTTGCCGGCCGAGAGGACGGCATCAGCGCCGCCCTGCGCGACCGCGAGCACGGCGGAGCGCACCCCGGACTCGACCCAACTCTCCACCGGGTCCCCGGGGGCGATGGGCAACGTGCTGATCCGGAGGCGGTCGCTCGGCGTCAGGGCAGCCAGAAGCTCGTCGGCAGCTTCGAGCGGGCCGACGAGCAGCAGGTGTAGGGCGGGGTCGGCCTGGCAGGCTCGCAGAGCGCCGTCAACCACGACGGCGGGAGCATGGTCCCCGCCGAGGAGGTCGACGGCGATCCGCGCGGTGCCCGGCTCCCCGACAGTCGCCTGTCCGGAAGCCGTGGCACCGATCGGTCGCCGATGCTCAGGAGCGACCCACCCGAAGATTGGGCGTGTCACTTGTAAGCGAAGCTCAGACCTCGAGGACCTGACGGCCGTTGTAGGTGCCGCAGACCCCGCACGCGGTGTGCGGCAGGTGCGGCGACTTGCAGTTGGGGCACGCCACGGTCTGCACCGCGGTCGCCTTCCAGTTAGCCCGGCGGGACCGGGTGTTGCTGCGCGACATCTTGCGCTTGGGGACGGCCACGGTTCCTACTCCTCAGAATCTTGCTGCGGCGAAGCCGCACGCGGCGGCTCAGTCGTGATGGTGCGCAGAGCGGCCCAGCGGAGATCGACTTCCTCGTGGCTGTGGTCAGCCGGAAGGTCGTCGAAATGCACTCCACACTCGGAGCACAGCCCTGGGCAGTCCGGCCGGCAGAGCGGGGTCGTCGGCAGCGTCAGCACCACCGCGTCCCGCAACGCCGGTTCCAGGTCGAGCAGGTCGCCCTGCATCCGGCCCACTTCGTCCTCGTCGGTCGTCTCCTCGGTGGTGCTGTCCTCGTAGGCGAACAGCTCCGCGATCTTGACGTCGAAGGACTGGTCGATCTCGTTGAGGCAGCGACCGCACTCGCCGGTGAGCGAGCCACGGACACCGCCGCTGACATAGACCCCTTCGGAGACCGACGTGAGCATCAGATCAAGCTCGACGTCCGACCCCTTGGGGACCGAGATCAGCTCCAGACCGAGGTCGACCGGTGCCGGGATCACCCTTTTCAGGGCACGCGTAGCACCAGGCTGCCGTGGAAGTTTCGTCGTATCGACGACGAGTGGCTGCCTGGGGTCCAGGTGTGAGTGTGGTGACTTGGGCATCGTTATTCCTCAGCCGATGGTAGGCCGACAGGAAAGGTTACCTGAGCTGCCGCCGTACCGTCGAATCCGGGTCTCCGGGCACTTCTAGAACGGCCGGGGGCGCTCGCTGTCTTCCCCTTGGAAGGTGCCGATCTCGCGGAGCGCGTGCATCTTGTCGCGGCCACGCTCTATCGACGCCAGCGCCCTGGTGAGGAACTGCTCGAAGTTGGCCAGGGCGGTGTCGACGTAGTCGTCGACCTCCTCCCGCAGCCGCTGCGCCTCGGTGCGGGCCTCGGCGATGATCCTGGCACCCTCGTGCTCGGCCGAGACCGTGATCTCGTTCACCGAGACCAGACGGGCGTGCTCGGCCTCACCCTCGCTGATGATCCGGTCGGCCTCGCGGCGGCCGGCCTCGGTGATCCGGTCGCGCTCGTCGAGGACGGCAGCGGCCTTGCGCAGCTCGGACGGAAGCTCGGCGCGCAACTCTTCGAGACGGTCGATCATCTCGGCCCGGTCGAACATGAAATTGGTCCGCGACATGGGTACGGACCGCGATTCCTGTACGAGCTCGATGATCTCGTCGATGCGGTCGAGCGGATCCACCGTGCCACACTCCCGTCCCTATCGCACCACGCAGCGTGGTGCGATCACGTTACTGCGTCACTGCCGCACCCGCTCCTGGCGCGCCGAACAGCTCAGTTCTGCTTGAGGCGGTTGAGCAGACGCTCGCCGACGAAGTCGGGCACGTAGGCCGAGGCGTCGCCACCCCACTTCACGACATCTTTCACGAGGCTCGACGAGAGGAACGAGTAGAGCGGGTTGGTCGGCATGAAGAGCGTCTCCACCCCGGACAGCCCGATGTTCATCTGCGCCATCTGCAACTCGTAGTCGAAGTCGCTGACCGCGCGCAGGCCCTTGATCACCACGGCCGCGCCCTGGGACCGGCAGAAGTCGACGAGCAGGCCGTGGAACGAGGCGACCCGGACATTCTCGTACGAGGCGGTGGCCTCACCGAGCATCTCGATCCGTTCCTCGATCGTGAAGAGGCCGGTCTTCGACTGGTTGATCAGCACCCCGATGATGACCTCGTCGAACAGGCGGCTGGCCCGGCCGACGATGTCGAGGTGACCGTTGGTGACCGGGTCGAAGGAGCCGGGACACACCGCTCGTCTCATGATCGGCGACCGTACCAAAGGGTGGTCTCCCCGTAGCGCCGACTGCGGTCCCCAGTGATGCCGTCCACCCAGGTCACCGCGCCGTCGCGGGTCGCGCGCTCGAGCACGACCACGGCGTCCGGCGTCAGCCAGCCGAAATCGATCAGGGATTGCTGCACGTCGATGAGCTCGGCACCGGTCACCGCGTACGGCGGATCGGCGAAGACGACGTCGTACGCGCCACCCTCGGGTGGACTTGCGACGACCTGCGCGACCTTGCCGGTGACCAGCCGGGCGGCGTTGCCGACCCGGAGCGCCACGATGTTGTCGCGGATCGTCCGGGCCGCCTTGGCGTCCGACTCGACCAGCAGGGCGTGGGCGGCGCCACGCGAGATCGCCTCGAGCCCGACCGCCCCCGAACCGGCATAGAGGTCGGCGAACCGTACGCCGGACAGGTCGGCCATCGAGTCGAGGGCGCTGAAGAACGCCTCCCGGACCCGGTCCGATGTGGGCCGGGTCAGCGCACCGGCCGGAGCGGACAGTCGCCGCCCGCCGTGCGCACCGGCGATGATCCTGGTCATGAGGCCTCGCGCCGCTCTGCGGTGAACACGACTCGAAGCTACTTCAACACTTACACACCACAACGAAGGAGTGAACAATTCCGCAGCCGATATACACGCAGGGCATCGATCTCCATCCTCTGCGTCAATACAAAATCACGAATGCGCATCAACACCTTTAAGCAGCTCTGAGGGATTTCCCAGGTTCTCGTAAGTCGTTATGGTCAGGCGCTGTTGCCGGTGCCTCCACCGACCGCCGGCCAACGACGTGGGGAGACGTCGTCGCAGGCCATCGCCCGTTACCCAGCGGCGAAAGGCCCGCCCGCCTCCTTACGCCGAACCCCTGATTTCCCCCAGACAGGAGTAGGCGTGAACCTGCTGAAGTCCAAGCTGCGGCGCGCAACCGCCGTAGCCGCCGGAACGCTCATCGGCCTCGCCGGTGTCGCGTACTTCGCTTCGCCCGCCAGCGCCCACGGCAGCGTGGTCTCGGGCACGGCCGAGTGTGACGTGACCACCGGCGAGTACGTCGTCAAGTGGACCGTGAACACGGACAACGGCGCGCAGAAGGACGCGGAGAACTACCGCTTCATCCGCGTCGAGTCGAGCCCGACCCCGGTCGACGGCATCGCCCACACCCCCGACGACAACGAGCCGGTCTTCCCGTACGCGAGCAACAAGCCGCTCGAGGGCGTGCAACGCGTCGCCGGCGACACCAAGGAAGCGAAGCTCCTCGTCCAGGTCAAGTGGAGTGACGACTGGATCCAGTACGACCCGGCCGAGGGCACCGTGCACTTCGACGGCACCTGCACCAAGGACGCCCCGAAGCCGGACGCCTCGCTCGCCTCGTCCTGTGCGGGCGTCACGGTCACCCTGGCGAACGGCAAGGACGCCAAGCTCGACGCCGAGTTCACGATCAAGGGCTCGAAGGACTTCGAGAAGAAGGTGACCGTCAAGGCGGGCGCCGACGCAATCACGGTCGACATCCCGGCCGAGAACGCCTTGAAGATCATCGTTCTCGAGCAGAGCAGCGAGAAGCCGGTCCTGGTCGGCAAGTGGGAAGAGCCCAAGGACTGCACCCCGGCCGAGGACCAGTTCGAGGCCGGTTACGAGGTCACCTGTGACTCGCTGATCTTCGGTGTTGACAACACCAAGGGCACCAAGACCGTCACCATCAAGCTGACCACGAACAAGGGCGAGTCGAAGACCCTGGTCGCCAAGGCCGGCGAGGAGAAGACCGTCACCGTCAAGGGTGAGAAGGGCCTCGTCGTCGACGCCACGATCAACGGCGAGGTGTTCGAGCCGGTCAAGTGGGATGACCTGAAGAAGCCGGAGGACTGCACCGCGTCCCCGGCTCCGACCGATTCCGCCCCGGGTGGGGGTGGTGGCCTGCCCCTCACCGGCCCGGTCGCCGGCAGCATCGCGGGTGGCGCGGCTCTGCTGCTCGCCGTCGGCGCTGTGCTCTTCATCCTGGCCCGTCGCCGCAAGGTGAAGTTCACCGCCTGACGTTTTGTCGCAGGGGCACGCCGACTTCGGTCGGCGTGCCTTTTGCTTTACCGGCCGTCTTGCTTTACCGGTCGTCGAGCAGAATCAACCCTTCTCCAGGTATTCGGCTCGTTCCTCATCGACCAGGGCGGCCACGGAGGCGGCGAGCGCCGGATATTTGGCCAGGTCCGGATCGTCGCCGACCAGTTCGGAGGCCTCGGCCCGCGCCTCGGTGATCAGCTTCGCGTCGTGCAGCAGCGACAGCAGCCGCAGGTGGGAGTGTTTGCCGGACTGTGCGGCGCCGAGCACGTCGCCCTCGCGGCGCTGTTCCAGGTCGATCTCGCTGAGCTTGAAGCCGTCCGTCGTGGACGCGACCGCGGCCAGCCGTTCGCGGGCCGGGGTGCCCTCGACCGACTCGGTGACCAGCAGGCAGATGCCCGCGGCGGAGCCCCGGCCGACGCGGCCACGCAACTGATGCAGCTGGGAGACGCCGAACCGGTCGGCATCCATGATGACCATCACGGTGGCGTTCGGCACGTCGACGCCGACCTCGATCACGGTGGTGGCCACGAGTACGTCGAGTTCGCCGGCGGCGAACTGGCGCATGACCGCGTCCTTCTCGTCGGCGGGCAGCTTGCCGTGCAGCACGGCGATGCGCAGGCCGTGCAGCGGGCCTTCCTCGAGAAGCGGCGCGATCTCGGTGACGGCGAGCGGAGGCCGTCGCGCCGGTTCGTTGTCGCTGGGCGGTTCTTCCTCCTCGTCGGTCAGGCCGGTGCCGATCCGAGGACAGACGACGTACGCCTGATGGCCGGCCTGCACCTCCTCGCGCAACCGACGCCAGGCCCGGTCGAGAAAGGCGGGCTTCTCGGGTGGCACGACGTGCGAGGCGATCGGCGAGCGGCCGCGCGGGAGCTGGGACAGCGTGGACGTCTCGAGGTCGCCGTAAACGGTCATCGCGACCGTACGCGGGATGGGGGTGGCGGTCATCACGAGCACGTGCGGTGGGGTGGCGGCCTTGGCGCGCAGGGCGTCCCGCTGCTCGACGCCGAACCGGTGTTGCTCGTCGACGACCACCAGGCCCAGGTCGCGGAAGTCGACGCCCTCGTAGAGCAGGGCATGCGTGCCGATGACGATGCCGGCCGTACCGTCGGCGACCTTGGCGAGTGCGGCCCGGCGGGTGACGGCGCCGAGCGAACCGGTGACGAGGGTGAGCTGGGTGCCGGCCGGGTCGCCGTCGATCTCATCGGCCCGGCCGAGCGCGCCGAGCTGCGCGCTGATGCCACGGTAGTGCTGGGTGGCCAGCACCTCGGTGGGTGCGAGCAGGGCTGCCTGGCCACCGGTGTCGACGACCTGCAACATCGCGCGCACGGAGACGAGCGTCTTGCCGGAGCCGACCTCGCCCTGGAGCAGACGGTGCATGGGATGCGTTTCGGCCAGGTCGGCGGCGATCTCCTCGCCCACCGTGGCCTGCCCCTCGGTCAACTCGTAGGGGAGGCTCGCGTCGAACTTGGCCAGGATGCCGCCCTCGACGCGAGGCCGGGCGCGGCCGGGTGTCTGGGCGGCGCGGGCCCGGCGCTGCACGAGGGTGAGCTGGACGGCGAAGGCCTCATCCCACTTGAGGCGCTTGCGGGCCGCGTACAGAGCCTCCTTGGAACTTGGTCGGTGCACCTCGCGCAGAGCGGTGCCGATGCCGACCAGGTTGCGCTTCGCCCGTACGGTCGCCGGAAGCGGATCCTTCGGCGGCTGGAAGGTGTCGAGGAGGGTGCGGACGCACTTGGCGAGCACCCAGGTGGGCACGGCCTGGGCGGCCGGGTAGACCGGGATAAGGGCGCCGGCGAACTCCTCGATCTCCTCGGCCGCCTCGTCCTGCGTGGCGTCGGCGCT
Source organism: Actinoplanes sp. (assembly GCA_035687165.1). Lineage (GTDB taxonomy): Bacteria > Actinomycetota > Actinomycetes > Mycobacteriales > Micromonosporaceae > Actinoplanes. The sequence goes on from DASRYP010000110.1 coordinate 23,623, forward strand.
GAGGAGTTGGTAGGCCGGGCTGTTGAGCTGGCGCTTGCCGCGGAAGTCGGTGACCTTGCCGGCGAACAGGCCCCAGCGGCCGCGCTTGAGATCGCGCTCGCGCCACGCCTGGTTGAAGAAGGTGCAGGTGAGCGTCGCGCCGGAGCCGTCCCCGATGGTGATCTCGAGCATGTTGCCGCGGCGCTGGCGCATCGGCTTGACGCTGACGGACTGCACCTGGGCCAGGACGGTGACCTGCTCGCCGATCTGCAGGCCGCGCAGGTCGGTCTGTTCGCCGCGCTCGTCGTAGCGGCGCGGGAAGTGGTAGATCAGGTCGCCGGCGGTGTGCAGCTCGAGGTGGTCGGCGAGCGCCTTGGCCGTGCGCGCCCCCAGGACTTTGGTGAGTGGGGTGTCGGTCGTGGCCGGGGTCGTCCCGCTCGCCGCTGGTGTCTCGGCCTCGCTCATTCCACTCCAACCAGCAGGTGGTAGCGGGGTTGTCCGCCC
>DASRYP010000111.1:0-3597 GCA_035687165.1 Actinoplanes sp.
ATGATCTCGGCGTATCGCGGCGCGGGCGGCCGCGGCCCCCTCTGCCTCCAGGTGCACCTGAGCTGGGCCCCCACGCAGCGTGCGGCCGAGGCCATCGCTCACGACCAGTGGCGCAGCAACATCTTCCCCCCACCGGTCTGCTGGGACCTGGAAACCGTCGAGCACTTCGACGTGATCAGCCAGAACGTGACCGTCGACCAGATCGCCGAGGTGGTAAACATCTCCGCCGACCTGGACGAGCACATCGAAAAGCTGCGCGGTTACGCGGCTCTAGGCTTCGACCGCATCTACTTGCACCACGTAGGCCAAGACCTGACCCCGTTCATCGACACCTTCGGCGCCAAGGTCCTCCCCGCCCTCCGCCAGACGCTTCGTTCACCTCAGGCACCCCCACAGGAGGCCCGAAACTGATAGGTAGTCGTATTGATCTTGAACCCCCCGGCGTAGTCGACCCGCATCCCCGCGGCGGACCCGTCCAACGCCCCACTGCGACTGACCGCGAGGAGCAAATTCGCCTCCTCGCCGGCCCGGACGGTCGCGTTCTCCGCCGGGACCCGCGACTCCCAGGTCATGTTGGCCGCCGGCGGGTAATTGGCGTTGCCGATCGGCTTGCGCCCGCTGCTCAGGGGAACGATGAAGGCCTTGCCGGCCTTGACGCCCTGCGCCCCCGCAAGACCGATCTTCTGAACGACCAGGTCGCTTTCGGCGGGTGCCCGCAAAACCTCGCCGAGGAGCATCTCCGCTCCGTCCGGCACGCGCACACACCGAGTCACCGGGTCGCCGCCGAATACCAACTCTTTGCTGTCGTCCGAACCGCAGCCCGTGACCGAGACCGCCAAGACAACACTGAGCGTGGCTAGGCCACTGCGCTGAATCATGATCGGGAACCGTACCGGCCGTTTGTTACGTAACGATCTCGATGGGTGATGCGAGCGTGGCACCCGGCAACGTCTACCCGACCGGCGACGGCGACCCGATCCTGCTGGAGCTGAGACGACGCGAGGGCTCCCCCGGGAGCGACCCGGTGGAACCCTCGCGTTCGTAGGACGTGGTCAGGACGCGGCGGCCGGTCCGTCGTTGATCAGCATCTCGGGGTGGCGGCTGAGGAACTCGGGGAGTTTGTCGGCCGTGGTCGCCTCGAACAGCTTCCGGGTCTCGTCCGTGATTCCCTCGCCGCCGTCGCCCGCGGCGAACGTGCCGCCGTTGGTCTTGATCGGGATGAGGTCGCCGGCGGCCAGGCCCTTGAGCCCGAAGATGAAGTTCTCGACCGGCACCTGGTGGGTGTCCATCTTCAGTGACTTACCGGCGGCGTCGAGGATCCGGGACACCCTGGCCGGGTTGCCCATGACGCCGGAGCTGCTGGCCTTCTTGGCCATCGCGCGCAGCAGTTGCTGCTGGTGGCGCTGACGGTCGTAGTCGCCGTTCGACGAGTGCCGGATCCGGGAGAACTCGAGCGCCTCCCACGGGGCCATGTTGCGACAGCCCTTCTCGTACCAGAACGCGTTGCGCGGCGGCGACTTCGGGTCGGCGCCCTCCGCGTACTCGACCTTGCCGTTCTTGACGATGTAGTGGCTGGACCACATGCGTTTGTCGACGCAGAGGCGCACGCCGCCCATCGCCTCGAGGATGCCCTTGAAGCCGTTGAAGTCGATGATGACGACGCCGTCGAACTTGACGCCGGTCAGCTCGTTGACGGCCTTGGTGGCGAGCTTGGCGCCGCCCTGCCAGCCGCGGCCGTTCTGCGACCCGAAGAAGTACGCCGAGTTGATCTTATTGGTCTGCGGGTTGAGGCCCATCGAGGCGTCGCCGGGGATGCGGGCGACCGTGTCGCGGGGGATCGAGATCATGTACGCCTGATCGTGCTTGGCGTTGATGTGCAGCATCAGGATCGTGTCGGAGCGGGACTCGCCCTCGCCCCATCCGGTACGGGTGTCCAGACCCAGCATCAGCAGGTTCATCGCGCCCTCGGGCAGCTTGCCCGCCTTGACCGACTTGTTGCCCGAGTTGCTGCCGCTGTCGAGCACGCTCGAGGTGGTCTGGATGTTGGAGGTGAGTTTGCCGAGGAAGTACTTCACCCCGACCAGTCCGCTGACCGCGATGATGGCCAGGACGACGCCGAAGGTCGTCAGCAGCTTTGCCCAGAGTGGCGCTTTGTGGCGCTTCGACTTCCTCTTGCCGGCCCCGCCGTTCCGCGTCTGCCGCTGACCTTGGCGGGCGTCACGATCGCCCATCGTGGCGCTCTGTACCGGCATATGTGTTTGCTCCCTCTCGTGACACGGGGGCGTGTCCGGCCCCTCCTGGAGATACGGAGAGCCGCCGCGCCGGGCTCAATGCCGTCAGAACAGATATATGGTCTAGATCTATTAGTCAACCCCGCTGAACGAGCGGTAACCGCGCAGCGACGGTCAGGAATCGAATGGCCTATTTTCGGCACTCTGTGTAGCCATCCGAATCGCTGTGCGTTCGATGTCCATTTCGCGTGATTAACGTGATTAAGAGCCGCCGCCGTCGCTGATCAGATTCTCGGGGTGACGGATCAGGTACGCCGGGAGCTTGTCCTGCGCGGTCGCCTCGAACAGTTTTCGGGTGTCGGGGCTGATCAGCTCGCCGCCGTCCTCGGCCGTGGCGTAGGTGCCGCCGTTCGTCTTGATCGGGATGAGGTCGCCGGCGGCCAGACCCTTGAGCCCGAAGATGAAGTTCTCCACCGGCACGCCGTGCGTGTCCATCCGGAGCGACTTGCCGGCCGCGGCGAGGATCCTCGACGCCTTGGCCGGGTTGCCCAGGACGCCGGAGCTGCTGGCCTTCTTGGCCATCGCGCGCAGCAGCTGTTGCTGGTGGCGCTGACGGTCGTAGTCGCCGTTGTCCGAGTGGCGTAGCCGGGAGAACTCGAGCGCCTCCCACGGGGCCATGTTGCGGCAGCCCTTCTTGAAGACGAGGGCGTTGCGGGGCTTCCTCTTCGGGTCGGCGCCCTCGGCGTACTCGACCTTGCCGTCCTTGACGACGTAGTGGCTGGACCACATCTCCTTGTCGACGCAGAGGTGGACGCCGCCCATCGCCTCGAGGATGCCCTTGAAGCCGTTGAAGTCGATCACCATGACGCCGTCGAAGTCGATGCCGGTCAGCTCGTGCACGGCCTTGGTGGCGAGTTTTGCGCCGCCCTGCCAGCCGCGGCCCTTGCCCGACCCGAAGAAGTACGCCGCGTTGATCCGGTCGGTCGCACCCCGGAAGCCCATCGCCTCGTCCGCCGGGATCCTGGCCACGGTGTCGCGGGGGATCGAGAGCATGTACGCCTGGTCGTGCGCGGCGGTGATGTGCAGGATGAGGATCGTGTCGGAGCGGGACTCGCCCTCGCCCCAGCCCGTGCGGGTGTCCAGGCCCAGCATCAGCAGGTTCATCGCGCCCTCGGGCAGCTTGCCCGACTCGACGGTCTTGTTGCCCAGTCCGCCGGCGCTGTCGAGCACGCTCGAGGTGGTCTGGATGTTCGAGGTGAGCTTGCCGAGGAAGTACTTCACCGAGACCAGGCCACCGACGCCGACCAGGGCGAGGATCACCCCGAAAGCGGTCAGCAGCTTCGTCCAGAGTGGCGCTTTGCGGCGC
>DASRYP010000112.1:0-4032 GCA_035687165.1 Actinoplanes sp.
CCTCGGCGCGGACATTGCCGACGTTGAGGTGAAGAACAGCAGCGGGGGGCTACCGAAGTCTCTTCGGGAGACGCTGTCCGCGTTTTCCAACACGCGCGGCGGAGTCGTCATCCTGGGCCTCGATGAAGGCCGAGGATTTGCGGCCGCCGGCCTGCCGAACCCGGCGAAACTCGCAGCTGACTTCGCCTCGATGTGCTCGTCAGAGATGGAGCCCGCGATACGGCCACTGATACAAATCCACCAATTCGAGAACGAGCGGGTAGTAGTCGCTGAAATTCCCGAACTCGATCCGGCCCATAGGCCATGCTTTTACATCGGGGCGGGCATGACCAAGGGCAGCTTTGTCCGGGTCAGCGACGGCGACCGGCGCCTGTCGGCTTATGAAGTCCAGATAGTGCTGTCCTCAAGAGGCCAACCGCGAGATGACGAGCAGGCAGTACCCGGCACGGAGATCGGCAATCTGGCGCAGGTGGGTGTTGATGCCCTGATCGCGCGGCTGCGAACCAGCAGGCCGTACGCGTTCCAGGACCTCGACCGCCTCGCCGTCCTGCGTCGGGCCAAGGTCCTCGTATCCGCACCGGACGGCAGAGATGAGGTCTCGCTCGCAGGCCTACTGGCCCTCGGATCCTATCCTCAGGAACAATTCCCACAGCTCATGCTCACATTTGTCCACTACCCGACCACCACGGGCGCGCAGCCCGATACCGGTCAGCGCTTCCTTGACAACGTTGCTCTCGAAGGTCCGATACCGGTAATGGCCCGCGATGCACTGGCCGCCATCCGCCGGAACATGTCGCGCCGAGCAGTGGTAACCGGCGCGGGCCGTCAGGACATCTGGGAGTACCCCGAGACCGCACTGCGCGAAGCGGTCGTCAACGCACTGGTGCACCGGGATTTGTCCGGAAGCGCAAGGGGTACCCAAATCCAAGTCGAGATGTACCCCGACCGCCTCGTAATCAAGAGCCCTGGTGGCCTGTTCGGCCCGGTCACAGTCGACAGCCTTGGCGAAGAAGGGATCTCCTCGGCGCGCAACGCCACCCTGATAAAACTGCTCGAAGACGTTCCACTGCCCGGCGAAACACGGACTGTCTGCGAGAACCGCGGCTCCGGCATCCGCACGATGCTCGACGCGCTCCTGAGCGCCGGCATGAGCCCGCCCCGGTTCGAAGACCGCGTCTCGTCCTTCATCGTCACCTTCCCGAATCACACGCTGTTGTCCGAAGAGACCCTCCGCTGGATCGCCGGCTTGGGCGAGCAGGGCCTCACCGACAGCCAGTGCGTCGCTCTGGCGATCCTTCGCGAAGAAGAGATACTGGACAACCGCTCTTACCGGGCCGCAACCGGCGTCGATTCACGCGTGGCAACCGCCGAACTCCAAGATCTCGTCGCCCGGGAGCTCGTCGCCCAGAGCGGGACCCGACGCTGGGCGCAATACCGCCTGGTATCGCGCCCGGCGTCCCGCGTTACCGGCACCGTGCCCCGTGCGGATCGCCGCCCGGCACTGCTCGCCGCCCTCGGCGACGAGACCCTCTCACGAGCCGAACTAGCCGTCCGCACCGGACTCAGCGATCAGACGGTCCGCCGCTGGCTGACCATCATGCGGGAAGAGGGAACAGTAGACATGATCGGGAACGGCCCCCGCAGCAAGAGCGCCCGATACCGACGTACGCGCCAGGAAACATTGTTTCCGGGGATCCCGGGCGGCAAGAAATAGTAGGTTCCCGCGGACCACAGCTCGGCGGAAATCCGCAGACTTTCCCGTTTGCGCGGCGTAGAGGGTCCCAGGCGGTGAATCTTGGGTCAGCAAGAGCCGGCCATATGCCTCGGTGTTATCGCGTTGGAAGCCGGATTTCGTCCGAGCTCAGGCCGACTTGGAAACGACCATAGCCATGATTCCCAGCCGCGACCGTCAGATAACCGACAGTTTTACGATCGTCAATTTGCTAAGGTCGACGGCTGTGAAACAGGCGCCGGAATTCGTAACCGTGACGTTCGCATCCCTGCTTGAGGAGCCGGAGGACGCCTTTCTCAGTCGCACCCGGGAACTCGCTCGCGACCTGCGCGAGATCGGGCCGGTGGATTTCGTGCCGGCCGTTTCGGCGCCTGGAGCCAAGAGCGCGGGAGAGATCGTCGCCGGTGTCCTGGCGATGGCGGTGACCGCCAACCCCGACTATGTGCAAGCCATCGTGCATACGGTCGTGGCGTTCGTGCGCCGGAACGAGAACCGGCGCGCCAGCCTCAAGGTCGGTGACATCGAGTTGCACGTCGACCAGCCGACCCGCGACGAGGTCGCCCGCATCATCGATGCCATGCAGACGGCGCTCGACTCGCCGTCCACCGGCCGGCGACGTCGCTGATGGGACGATTCGCGCTCCTGCTTGGCACGGCCTCCTCCCTCGCCGACCGAAGTATTTCCGCTCTCCCTTCGGTGCGGCACGATCTTGAACAGGTCAGGGCGGCGTTCGATCATGCTGGTGACTTCGATGACGTCCAGGTTGGTCTCGACCTTCCCCGCGATGCCATGGCGGATCGGATCGAGCAGTTCTTCGGCGCCCGCCGGCACGGGGACCTCGCGGTGCTGTACTACTCCGGCCACGGATTGCGGCATCCCGACCAAGAGTCATTGTTCCTGGCCGCGTCCGATACTCACCAGGACCGGCTCCATGCGACCGCGGTGGACACGGAGGCGATCCTCAAGGACATGCTTTCGCGGACGTACGCGAAACAGAAGGTCGTCCTGCTCGACTGCTGCTTCTCAGGCGCGTTCCGAGGCAGCCGCCGGTTTCGGGGCGGAATGCGGGAGGAACCGCGAGGCGGTCTGCGGCACGCGGGCACGTTCATTCTCACCTCCAGTTCGCACGGCCGCGCCAGTTACGCCGACGACGACGCTGCTCCGTCCGTCTTCACCCAACTGTTGCTGGACGGCATGCGTGGTGCTGCCATCCCCCGAGGCACAAGCCAGTGGCTCACGACCCACGACCTGTCGCACTTCGTCCAGGAACAGGCCGCGCGTCGCGGCGAGCAGCAGCGTCCAACCGAGTCGAGCGAGGGTGTCGTCGAGCCGATCCCCCTCGTACGCGCCCACCAGGATCACGGCGCGGGCCTGCCGCGGCAATCTCTCGAGCAGTCGTCGGACGACGCGGACGTGCCCCTTGACGCCGACCGATGGCGCAGGCTGCTGCACTACTACATCTCGTGCGTCGAACGTTCGGCACTGCTCGGCTCGTTTGTCGATCTTCGCGACGACACTCGCTACATCGCGATGCCCGTCGGCCCCGAGCCGGTCTTCGGCGCCGGCGCCACGCCACCCATGCCCGATCAGGCCGTCGTGCTGGCCCGAAACATCGCGGCAGCTGGCGGCGAATTGCGGTACGGCTACGCCGTAACGGTACGCCGATCCGTGCTCGGCAGTAGCCGGTTGCAGTTCGCGCCGCTGCTGGAGTGCGACGCCTCGGTAGGCCCGGACGGCGTCCTGCACACCACCCTGCCACCACGCGTGAACACCGCGCTGGCCGCCGACCGTGGACTCTCCGACAAGGAGATCGACGATATCGACACACTCATCGAAGAGACCTTCGTGGCTGGCGATCCCGCCACGGTGGCGGCGACGATGCGACAGCTGTGCCAGGTGCTCGACCTGGAGCCGGTCGGGGCGATGGACCCTCGGCGGTTGGCGGGTCCGATTCGGCAAGGTCCGCTGCGGCGGGTGCAGAACTGCGCGGTGCTCTTCGCGGTCGATGCGGCGAAAGCCGCCGAGAAACAGCTGCTCGACGACCTGCGGGAGATCGCCAAGAACCCCGGCCAGATCGCGGGCACCGCCCTCGGCGCCCTCGCTCTCGACGGCGCAGGGACGATGCCACCGGACGCGCCGTGTGTGATCGTCGCCCCCGACCAGCTCAACGAGGCCCAGGAAGGAGTCATCCGGGCCGCGATGACGCGGCGGCTCACGGTCGCGCAAGGGCCTCCGGGTACTGGCAAGAGCCAGCTGGTCACCGCCCTGGTAGCTACGGTCACTGCGGCTCGGCAGACCGT
>DASRYP010000113.1:0-3038 GCA_035687165.1 Actinoplanes sp.
ACCAGGGGCGGCAAGCCGGCGTACGACCGCATCATGCGCGGCATCGAAGCGCTTCGGCGGCACGAGATCCCGTTCTCGGCCCTCTGCGTCGTCGGGGACCCACGGGCCGGCGCCGCCACCGAGCTCTACGCCTACTTCCTCGAGCTGGGCTGCGACGTGCTCGGCATCAACGTCGAGGAGCAGGAAGGCGTCAACACCCGGGCCAACGGGCACGCCGCCGCCGACGTGACGGCTTTCTGGGCCGAACTGGTCGCCGTCTGGCGGGCCGACCCGCGCATCCATCTGCGCGAGGTCGAGTGGTCCCTGCGTTACGTGGCGGCGGTGCTCGACCGTACGGCGGACGACCTGCTACCCCGGCAGCTCGACCCGATCCCGACCGTCGCGCATGACGGCTCGGTGGTTTTGCTCTCGCCCGAACTGGCCGGCTTCTCCGATCCCCGGTACGGCGACTTCACCAGCGGCAACGTGCTGAGCACGCCGCTGGCCCAGATCCTCGCGGGCGCCATGTCGACGCCGTGGATCGGCGAATTCCTGAGCGGCGTGGAGTCCTGCCGCGCCGCCTGTCCGTACTTCGGTTTCTGCGGTGGCGCCCACGCGGCCAACCGCTACTTCGAGCAGGGCCGGTTCGACACCACCGAGACCGACCACTGCCGGAACAGCAAGATTCGCCTACTGGAGGGAGTGCTGGACCATGCCCGAGACCACGAGTCCCCGGCTGTCCGATGCTGAGCTGTCTGAGGAGCGCGGGATAGATCCGGTGACGGCGCGGGTCCGAGACACCCGGGCCGGACTGGCCACGCTTCTCGAGGAGGCGGAACAGGCTCGGCGGGCACGGGCCGAGAGCACGTCAGGGTACGGCTCGGCGGTCTGCGCCTGGAACCACTTCGAGAACATTCCTACGTTCTACAACTGGAACAACCGGCCACGTTGAAAGGCCAACCGGGCGCGTAGAAGGCCAGGTTCGAAGCCCACGCGAGCATCAGCGCGCGTGGGCTTCGCGTTGAACCGTAGGCAGTGTTGAGCCTCAGGCAGTGTGACCGCGACACACGGAAGCACGCGGTCTGCCGCGTGCTCTGTGCAATGCGGGGTCAGCGCCTTCTTGTAGGCGACCAGGTTTCCTGATCGTCGTCAGCGTCGTCCTCGTCATCATCGACGAACTCATCGTTGTCGTCGTCGAAGTGACGGTCGGACTTACCGGCACCCGCCAGTTCGCGCTGCAAGGCGGTGAGGTCGGTGTTCGGGGAGTGGTATTTCAACTCCCGGGCCACCTTCGTCTGCTTGGCCTTAGCACGGCCGCGCCCCATGGCTCGACCCCCTCGCACAGAATTCGGGGCAGCCCGAAGGCGGGCCCCGATGACGTTAGGCATCTCTCGTGGGTCTTACGGTACATGGACGATGCCGCCTTCGGCACCTCGGGTTGCGTGTGACACTGCCGCGCGTCGCGGTTTTCCGTTCCGGAACGCGCGGCAGGCACTAAACCGCTCTGTTTTTCACCCTCGCGCCCTCCGTTCGGGCCCTGAAGCCCGTCCGTTCGGCCAGGCCAAAGCCCAGGGGAGGCCCCTGGGGAGCGCCCTGAGGAGCGCCCGAGGGAGAGGTCTGGAGAGGGGTCCGGAGAGGCCTCAGCCGAGATAGATCGAGCGGAGCCGGCCGACCTCGGCCATGCGCTGCTCGGCGAGGCGGTCGGCGGCGACCGCCGGAGCGACGCCCTCGGTGTCGGCCATCTGAAGAATGCGCCGGGTGGTCTCGAAGATGCCGGTGGCGCGCAGCTTGGCCCGCTCGAAGTTGAAGCCCTCGATCTCGTCGGCCACCTGGATCACGCCGCCGGCGTTGACCAGATAGTCGGGCGTGTAGAGGATGCCTCGCTCGGCCAGCGTCTTCTCGATGCCCGGGTGGGCGAGCTGATTGTTGGCGCCACCGGTGACGACCTTGGCCCGCAGTACCGGGACGGTGTCGTCGTCGAGCGCACCGCCGAGCGCGCACGGGGCATAGACATCGAGGTCCGAGGTGATCAGGGTTTCGGTGTCGGCGACGAGTTCGATCTGCGGGTACGTCGTGCGGGCCCAGCTCAGCGCGGCCTCGTTCACGTCGGTGGCGATCACCGTGGCGCCGTCCTCGACGAGGTGACCGGCCAGGTATTTGCCGACCTTGCCGAGACCGGCGATGCCGACCGTGCGCCCGGCCAGCGTGGGCCGGCCCCAGGTGTGCTCGGCGGCCGCGCGCATGCCCTGGAAGACGCCCCAGGCAGTGAGGATCGAGGAGTCGCCGGCGCCGCCGTGCTCGGGGCTGCGGCCGGTGACGTAGCGCGTCTCGCGGGCGATCAGGTCCATGTCGGGGACGTAGGTGCCGACGTCGCAGGCGGTGTAGTAGCGGCCGTGCAGGGACTCGACGAAGCGGCCGTAGGCGCGCAGCAGCCCCTCGGACTTGACGCGGGCCGGGTCGCCCCAGATCACCGCCTTGCCACCGCCCAGGTCAAGACCGGCGAGCGCGTTCTTGTACGCCATCCCGCGGGAGAGCTTGAGCACATCGGCGAGCGCGGCGTCCTCGCTCTCGTACGGATAGAAACGGGTACCGCCGAGCGCCGGCCCGAGAGCCGTGGAGTAGATCCCGATGATCGCCTTGAGGCCGGTCTGCCGGTCCTGGCAGAAGACGACCTGTTCGTGACCGCTGGCGTCGGTGCCGTCGGAGTCGAACACGCCCATGGCTGTTCTCCTGATCTGAGGTCGTGCCCTTGTGGGGCGGTGCGCCGGCTGGGGTGTGCCGGACATTTGCGAGCCTAGTCGGGCAGGCCCCTGCGGTGATTCCGTCCGCACAGGAGATTCCACCCGGCCGAATTCGTGAAAGGATCGCGCCGTGCCGTCACTGTTCGCGTCGTACCTACGGGTTTACGAGCCGCTGACCGCGTTCGACCGGGAGCGCCAGGTCTTCTGGCGCCGATACGCCAAGGAGGGCCGCGATCTCGGCCCGGTCGAGGGGCCGGTCCGGCAGCGCACCGCCGTGCTGGAGGCGCTCGGGGCCGGCTGGACGCGGCTGCCCGACCT
>DASRYP010000114.1:0-4279 GCA_035687165.1 Actinoplanes sp.
CCGCGTCCTCCGACGGCGCCAGGAATCGCCAGCAGACCTGACCCAGGAACTTCTTCCGCGTACGCGGGAAGGCGCCGGACCGTACCGCGGAGTCGATGCCGTCGGCGCCGACCACCACGTCGTACCGCTCCCGCGAGCCACCGGCGAAGGTGACCGTGCCGTCGGTGCGTGCCTCGGTGACGGCGTCGCCCAGGCGTACGCCCTCGGTGCCCGCCGCATCGCTCAGCAGACCGTGCAGATCGGAGCGTCGGATCGCCCGGCCCTCCCCGGCCCCGCCCCAGATCTCGCCCAGCCCGAAGCCGGTGAGCAACGCGCCCGCGCGGTCCCGGATCTCCTGGCGGCGCACGGGCACGGACCGCCGGTCGAGCTCGTCGCCCAGCCCGAGATCGCCCAGCGCACGCACGGCGTTGGCCGGCAGGTAGAGACCGGCTCCGCCGTCGCGCACCGTGGAGTCACGTTCGGCCAGGTCGGCGCCGACCCCGTGGGCGGCCAGGGCCACCTTCGTGGCGAGCCCGGCGATGCCGCCGCCGGCGATCAGGACGCGTACCGATGTCACTCGCTCCTCCTCCACTGAACCTCGCACCCCCGAACGCCTTGATCAGGTAACCGGCCAGCGGTTCATCAGGAGGCCGCCAGTGATCAGGTCGGAACGGGTCACACTCGGATCGACGGGGCGAGGCCGCCCGCGTTCACCGCGAACGCCGTGAGACTCCCCACGTCAGGCGGCGCGCAGCATCGTCTGGTCGGCGCGGGGGGTGAAGCCGAGCCGTGCGAAGAAGGGCACCGTGTCGTCGTCGGTGTGCAGGTAGGCCGTGTGGGCGCCGGCCGCCTTGCCCCGCCGCAGGATCGCCTCGGTGAGCACTCGGGCGTAGCCCCGCCCGCGATACTCCGGCAGGGTGCCGACGTTGGCCACGCCCAGGTGCGACTGGGTGAGCAGACCGGCCCCGGCCGCCACCGCCAGCCCGCTGGTCGTCTCGGCGACGTACGCCCCGATCAGGGGGTTGGCCAGGACCTCGGCGGTGTAGACCCGGGCCACGGCCTCGGCCGGGACGCCGAAGGAGCGGCCCACGACGTCGGCGAACGTCTCATACTCGTCGCTGGCCAGTCGGCGTATGTGGGCGAGTTCGGCCGGGACCGAGCCGGTCGAGGTGCGTCCCTCGAACTCGGCGACCATGAACATTTGTCCGGCGCCGCAGGTCAGGCCCAGCCGGGTGGTAGCGCCTCGGGTGCGGGGACGGCTGCGCAGGTGGGCGCGGCGCCGCGAGGTGGCCAACATCTCGACGGCGGCACGGAAGGCGCGGGCCGACGATTCGGTCGAATTGTGCGGGTACGTGTTGTGCTGGTACATGAGACCTTCAGGAGAGGTGACACAGGCGGCGTATGCGAAACCGCCTCTCATTTACCGAGCAAAGTTAGCTCGTGTTTCGCCCGACCGCGGACAACCCGGGACGACGTCACACCGTCAACGGGACGTGAGGCACCATGACGACTGCTCGACCTGGCGGCGGGGGTGTACGTGCCGCCGGGGCACGGCGGGCCGCCGGCTGAGAACCAGCGGCCCGCCGATCGGGTCAGGAAGCCCGGAACGACACGAACGCGCCGGCCGTGAAGGTGCGCAGGGTGCCGAGTCCGGTCGCCGGCCCGGTGCAGTCGGCGGTCCGGTAGGCGAGAACGGTCGAGACATCGCTCCAGCCGACCAGGGAGTCAGCCGTCGCGGGCAACTTCGTGCAGGCGCCGTTCGGGTGGGCGACGTTCAGCACCGGCGTCGAGAAGTTGCCGGCGTAGAAGGTCAGGCCGCTCTCGGCGCTCGGGGCGGCCGCAGCCGGGGCTGCTGCCACACCGAGGGTGGCGGTGGCGGCGGTAAGGCCGAGAATCACGCGAGTGACGGTCTTGTGCATACGGATGTCCTCCTAGGGCATCGGGTCGTACCGATGGGTCCGGGATCGTCCCACCGGCTCCAACCTATTCCCTCCGGGGAAGTTCCGCAGCGCAAGTAATTCATATTTAAGGATTCGTCCACCTTCCGAAGGCCAGGATCAGCCGATCTCGTGGCTCGGGGCGTGCCGACTCCGGTGCGAGAACCTCAGGAGCGCAAGCGATTGCGTACGCGGACCGCGGCCGGCAACCGCAAGGCCTCGAGAATGCCGAGGGCCGCCCGCCACAGGTCGTAGGCCTCCTCCGAGCCGGCCGCGCTGAGCACGTCGCCGAGGGTGACCAGCGCGGCCGCCTCGTCGGTGCGGTGACCGACCGCCCGGTAGAGCTCGATCGACCGGCGCACGTAGTCGGCGGCCAGCGGCAGATCACCGGCCCGTCGCCAGAGCCCGCCGAGCCCGAGCATGTAACTCGCCACGCTGCTGCGGTCGTACGACTCGAGGTAGATGGCGAGGGCCCGCTCGAACAGGTTCGCGGCGGCCTGGTACTGCCCGAGGGCGGCCAGGCACTCGGCGATCCCCTCGTAGGCGCTGGCGATCCCCTTGCGGTAACCGGCCTGCTGGTAGAGGCGCTGCGCGGTGGCGAACTCGGCCTTCGCGGCCCGGTAGGTGTCCCCGGCGATCGGGTCGGCGCTCAGGCTGTAGGCCAGCGCCGTCCCGAGGTTCGTGTGCACGTGGGCCAGCTCGACGACCAGGCCGAGCTCGGCGAAGGTCCGCTGGGCCTGCCGCAGGTGGTCGCGGGCCCCGGCGTCGTCGCCGAGGTGGTACAGCGCGCCGGCCAGGCACCGGTGCACGTGGGCCTGCCCGGCCAGGTCGCCGTCGCGCTCGGCCGCCGCCAGCGCGCCGGTCATCGTCGCGAGCCATTCGCGGATCAGACCGCTGCGCTGGAAGTAGGTCATCATCGTGGTCGCCAGCTGCCAGATCACCGGGCCGCTGGACAGGTCGGCCGACCAGTCGATCAGCGCGTTCAGCACCTCCTGCTCGGCCCGGAACCAGTCCATCGCCCCCTCGAAGTCGGCGATCTGCTCAACCGTGACGCCCGCGGCGACCTCGCCCGGCGGGATCGGTTCCAGCAGGGGGAAGAGGAACCCGTGAGCCACGTAGGCGGTGTGCCGGTAGTGCTGCAACAGCCGCATCCGCGCCGCCCGCTGCCCGTCGGGGCCGTCCATCTCGTCACTGAGCTCGCGCAGGCGCAGCCGCACGAGCGGGTGCAACCGGATTCGCTGCGCCGGGCGTACGCCCACGAGGTGCGCGCGGCTGAGCCGGGCCAGCGCGCCCCGCACCTGGACCGGCGGCAGCCCGGCGAGGCTGGCCGCGGCCGAGGGCGAGATGTCGTCCCCGGCGTGCAGGGCGAGCAGCCGCAGCAGGCGAACGCTCTCCGGCGGCAGGTCACGCAGGGACACGTCGAAGGCCCGCCGAAGTGCCTCCGCGGTCTCACCGCCGAACGCGTCGAGGCCGCCGTCCGGCCGGCGCAGCCCCGCGGCGAGCTCGTCCAGATCCCGTACGGGGAAATCGGTCACCTCCGCGGCCAGTGCCGCCAGCGCCAGCGGCAGCCGCCCGGCCGCCTCCACGATGGTATCGAGGGCCGAGATGGTGTGCGGCACCCGCAGACCGCCGGCGACCGCGGCCAGCCGCCGGGCGAGCAGCGTGCGCGCCTCGCCGGCCGAGAGCACCGCCAAGGTGATCAGCTCCGCGCCGTCCGAGGCGGTCAGCCCGGTCATCCGCACGCGACCGGTGATGACCACCAGACATTCGGCGGCGCCCGGCAGCAGCGGCCGGATCTGCTCGGCGCCGTCGGCATTGTCGAGCACGACCAGGATCCGGCGGCCCGCGATGTGACTGCGGAACAGCGCCGCCCGGGCCGCGACCGACGTCGGGACGGCCGCGGCGGGAACCCCGAGCGCGGCGAGCAGCGCCTGCAGCGCCTCACCCGCATCCATCGCCCGCAGGTCGAGATAGAGCTGCCCGTCGGGGAAGCGGGCGACCACCCGGTGCGCCCAGTGCACCGCGAACGTGGACTTGCCGACGCCGGGCATGCCGTCGACCGCGATGATCGGCATCCCGCCGGCCTGTTCCGCCGCCCGCAGCAGCGCGTCGGCCCGTTCCAGGTCCTTCTGACGCCCGGAGAACAACGGCAGATCCCGGGGGAGCTGCGCCGGCACGACTACCGGCCGCGCGACCGGTTCGGCGGCCGGGCGCTGCCGGGGCTGCAACACCTCGTCGTAGGCCGCCCGCAGCCCTGGCCCCGGGTCGACGCCGAGGCGCCGGGCCAGGTCGTCGCGCACGGTCTGGAAGACCTGGAACGCGTCAGCCTGCCGGCCGTCGGCCGCGAGCATCAACATCAGCCG
>DASRYP010000115.1:0-4802 GCA_035687165.1 Actinoplanes sp.
CTTCTCGTCGGCGCGCTCACCGAGACCCAACCGGTCGAGCAATTCCGTCGTCCGCCGATCCGCGTCGGCGGTGCTCAGCCCGTGCAACCGTCCGAGGTAGACGACCTGGTCGTGCACGGTCATCTTCGGGTAGAGGCCGCGTTCCTCGGGCAGGTAGCCGAAGCGTTGCCGGATCTCGCGGGTCAGCGGCCGGCCGTCCAGCGTCACCTCGCCGGCGTCGGCGGCCAGCACGCCGAGGATGATCCGCATCGTGGTGGTCTTGCCGGCGCCGTTCGCGCCGACGAACCCGGTCAGCCGGCCGCCCGTGACGGCGAACGAGACGTCCCGGAGAACCGCCCGGTCCCCGAAGCTGCGGCTGACGGAATCGACGTTCAGCACGATGGTCATGGGTATGAGGCTAGGCAGTCCCGGCGGAAAATACGTCCGGCTCCAGCACGATTCATCGGGTCCTCCGCGCGGAGGACCTCAGCCGCCCGGGCGGACCACCCCGAGCTCGTACTCCAGCACGACCGCCTGCGTGCGGTCGCGCGCCCCGAGCTTGGTCAGCACCCGGCTCACGTGGGTCTTGACCGTGCGGCGCTGGCGAGGGGTCGGCCCGGGTCGGTGCCAGTCGTCGAGGCTGCGCATGCCCACAGGCTGCCACAAGGAACCTGACAATCAGGGGGCGCGGAAGTACTGCGTCTTCGCGATGTCGGGGCGGGTCTGGGTGGGGATGCCGGCGTCGTTGTCGGGGGTGAGGACGCCGCCGAGCTCGACGATCTGCCGGTGGGCCGCGGCGAGCCGGTCCTCCAGCATGACGATGCGGCAGGCGGCGGTGAGCAGGATGCCCTCGTCGAGGAGCTGGCGGACGCGTTGCGCGAGTTGAAGCTGATGGCGGGAGTAGCGGCGGTGGCCGCCGTGGGAGCGCTCGGGCTGGAGCAGGCCGGCGGCACCGAGGCTGCGGAGGAAGGCGGGGGTCACGCCGATCATGTCGGCGGCGCGTCCCATCGTGTACGCCGGGAAGTCGGCGTCGTCGAAGGTCGTGCTCATGGGGCCCTTCCGGGGGGATTGCGGGGCACCGGGGTCTCCGGTTACACAATCCAGGGCCCCGGCGGGTAACCGGGGCCCTGGCTTTTCAATTCTGGTGCCGGCCGTCGCCGGCGCGTTCGGTAGTCCGCCTGCGTGCCGCTAGCGGACCACCTGAGTGATGGGCATTGGCTGCGATCACCTCTTGTCGGGTCGGGGACGTCGTGAAAGCGCGTTGCTGCGGTATCTCGTCCTCCTTAACCAACTCAGGGTCTTTGCCAGTTGCATGTCGGCTGTGCGTGGCCGACTCCAGAAACTGTATGCCGGTCAGAGACTAATTTCTAGTACCGACGCTGTAGATTTTTAGGACATATCATCTGATCGATGTCGGCTGTCCCGGGTGATGGGTGGTGCCGGGGGTGCTGATGAGGCGGCGGCGCGGGACGGGCGCGTGGCGCGGCGATGCCGCGTGAGAGAGGTGACCGCGCCCCGCGCCGCCGCGGGGTGGGGCGCCTGAGGCGGCCCCGGGGTGTTCGCGAAGCCTGCCGAGGGCCCGCGCGCCTTGCGAAAGGCGTCAGAACACCGGCAGGGCTCGAACTGAGGTGTTCCGCTGCCCTGTCATGGCTACGAGTGTGCGGCGCGCGGCCGGACCCGGGCAACGCAATTAACGCTGATCATTGACGGGCGTAACACAGCGGCGAGATCATCCAGGCAGCAGTGGCCCCGGTCACAGCACATCCTCGGTAAGGGAGTCGCACATGAGTGTCAACCCCGCACCCAGTACCGACGAAGAACGCCTTGCCCAACTCGGCTACCAGCAGGAACTGCATCGCCGACTGTCCGGCTTCTCGAACTTCGCGGTCTCCTTCTCGATCATCTCCATTCTCGCCGGCGCGATCACCTCGTACGGGATCGCCATGACCGCCGGCGGCCCGATCGCCATCACCCTGGGCTGGCTCTTCGTCGGCGTCATGGTGACCTTCGTGGCCCTCGCGATGGCCGAGGTCTGCTCGGCCTACCCGACCGCCGGCGCGCTCTACTGGTGGGCGGCGGCGCTGGCCAAGCGCAACAAGCCCGCCTGGGCCTGGTTCGTCGGCTGGTTCAACTTCCTCGGCGAGGTCGCCGTCACCGCCGCCATCGACTTCGGCGCGGCGATCACCACCTCGGCGTTCCTGAGCCTGGCCTTCGACATGGAGGTCACTACCGGCCGCACGTTCCTGATCTTCCTCGCGATCATCATCGTGCACGGCCTGCTCAACACGTTCGGCGTCAACCTGGTCCGGCTGCTCTCGGACATCAGCGCGTGGTGGCACCTGGTCGGCGTCGCGGTGATCGTGGTGATCCTGGCCGTGGTGCCGGACAACCACAAGCCGGTCTCCGAGGTCTTCTTCGAGGTGCAGAACGCCACCGGCTTCACCTTCGCCGGGGCCGGTGTCTATGCCGTGCTCCTCGGTCTGCTGATGGCGCAATACACCTACACCGGCTATGACGCCTCGGCGCACGTGGCCGAGGAGACGCACGACGCTGCCCGGGCCGCACCGCGTGGCATCGTGCTTTCCGTGGTGGTCTCCGTCATCGCCGGCTTCGTGCTGCTCTTCGCGATCACCTGGTCCATCCAGGACTACGAGGCCGAGCGTACGACTCCGCTCGGCCTGCCGCCGGCACAGATCTTCATCGACGCGGTCGGCCACAACCTGGGCACGTTCCTGCTCTTCATCGCGATGGTGGCGCAGTGGTTCTGCGGCATGGCCTCGGTGACCGCGAACTCGCGGATGTCGTACGCCTTCGCCCGGGACGGCGCGCTCCCGGGCTCCCGGCTGTGGAAGAAGGTCAACCCGCGGACGGGGACGCCGACCAACTCGATCTGGCTCTGCGTCACCCTGTCGAGCCTGCTGGTGCTTCCGTCGCTCTGGAACACGACGGCCTACGCGGCCGCCACCTCGATCGCCGTGATCGGCCTCTACATCGCCTACGTGATGCCGGTGTTCCTGCGGCGGCGCAACCCCGACTTCCAGCCCGGGCCGTGGAACCTGGGCAAGTGGAGCGCGCCGATCGGCTGGATCGCGATCGGCTGGGTCGTGGTCATCTGCGTGCTGTTCGTGCTGCCGACGACCGGCCCGATCACGGCGAAGACGTTCAATTACACCATCTTCGCGGTGGTGGTCGTGCTGGCCTTCGCCACGATCTGGTGGTTCGCGAGCGCTCGCAAGTGGTTCACCGGACCGAAGCAGAACCTGATCGAGAAGGCCGCGCACGGGGAACCGACGTTGCCGACCGAATAGCCACCGGGGGTCGGGCGGGTCACCGCCCGACCCCGCAATAGACGCAATAGAGGGGCCACCGCATGGATCTCGAGGAACTGGACGTCTCCGTCGACAACGGCAGCATCGACACGGTGCTGCTGGCGCTGACCGACATGCAGGGGCGGTTGCAGGGCAAGCGTCTGCACGGCCGCTACTTCATGGACGAGGTGGTCAGCGGCGGCAGTGAGGGCTGCAACTACCTGCTCGCGGTGGACGTCGACATGAACACCGTGGACGGGTACGACTCGTCGTCCTGGGCCAGCGGGTACGGCGACTTCGTCATGAAGCCCGACTTCACGACCCTGCGGCGGGTGCCCTGGCAGGCGGGGACGGCGCTGGTGCTCGCCGACCTCGAGACGACCTCCGGCGAACCGGTGTACGCCTCGCCGCGGCAGATCCTGCAGAAGCAGCTCGACCGGCTGGCCGCGCACGGGCTCACGGCGTACGCCGGGACCGAACTTGAATTCGTGCTTTACCGCGACACCTATGAGCAGGCGTGGGACAAGAACTATCGCGACCTGGTGCCCGCGAACCAGTACAACGTGGATTATTCGCTGCTCGGCACGGCCCGGGTCGAGCCGCTGCTGCGCCGCATCCGCAACGAGATGTACGGCGCCGGGCTACTGCCGGAGAGCGCCAAGGGGGAATGCAACCTCGGCCAGCACGAGATCGCGTTCCGCTACGCCGATGCGGTGACCTGTGCGGACAACCACGTGATCTACAAGAACGGGGCCAAGGAGATCGCCGCGCAGGAGGGGATGGCGCTGACCTTCATGGCCAAGCCGAACTCGCGCGAGGGCAACTCCTGCCACATCCACTTCTCGCTGCGCGGGGCGGACGGGAGGTCGGCGATGCTGGGGGACGGGCCGGCCCACCTGAGTGTGACCGGGCAGCGGGTGCTGGCCGGGCTGCTCGCCACGATGCGCGAGTTCAGCCTGCTCTTCGCGCCGAACATCAACTCGTACAAGAGGTACCAGGCCGGGTCGTTCGCGCCCACCGCGCTGCGCTGGGGGGTGGACAACCGGACCTGCGCGCTGCGGATGGCGGGGCACGGGCAGGGGATGCGGGTGGAGAACCGGGTGCCGGGCGGGGACGTGAACCCGTACCTGGCGATCGCGGCGCTGGTCGCGGGGGCGCTGCACGGGATCGAGAACGAGCTGTCGCTGGAGAACGAGTTCCTCGGGAACGCGTACGACGACGAGACGGCGCCCCGGGTGCCGACGACCCTGCGGGAGGCTCAGCAGTTGTGGCTGGGCAGCGAGGTCGGGCAGGCGGCGTTCGGGGCGGACGTGGTCGGGCACTACGCGAACATGGCGCAGATCGAGCTGGCCGCCTTCGACGCGGCGGTGACCGACTGGGAGCTGCGCCGCGGTTTCGAGCGCATGTGACCATAGGACCCGTGACCACTACTGACGTGATCAATCCGGCGACCGGTGCGGTGTTCACCAGCGTGCCGTCGCTGGATCTGGCCGGGGCCGACGCCGTGATCGAGCG
>DASRYP010000116.1:0-2799 GCA_035687165.1 Actinoplanes sp.
GGGCCCGGCCCGGCCGGCCCGGCCGTCCTGCCATTCGCCGTCGCGGGAGATGCTGAGGGGTACCACCTCGTAGCGGGCCGGGTCGAGGAACCGCACCACGCTTTCCGCGGAGCGGCGGGAAACGTCATGTTCGCTGTTGCGGCCTCCGGAGATGACCGCGACTCGGGTCTGTCGAATCTGCACGCGGCCATGATCGGCGCTCGCGGGTCAGCGGCCCGTCAGGGCGATACTTATGGAACCTTGACGAGTCAGGTCAGGTCGGCCGGGTTGGTGTTGGCGCCGCAGAGGAGGACCACGACGCGTTCGCCGGCGGCGGGGAGGTAGGCGCCCGAGGTCAGGGCCGCGTAGGCGGCGGCGGTACCGTGTTCGACGGCCAGGCGGTAGTCGTCCCACAGCCGGCGGCGGGCGTCAACGATGGCCTTGTCGTCCACCAGGATCGCTGGGGTGCGGGCAGCCCGGGCCAGGTCGAAGGCGAGCTGACCGGCCCGGCGGGCGCCCAGGGAGTCGGCGGCCACGCCGGAGACCGGGACGTCGACGGGGGCGCCGGCCCGCAGGGCTTCGTGCAGGGCCGCGGCGGTGATCGGCTCGACCGCCACGACTCGGACCGCGGGGGGCAGGGCGGCGATCACGCCGGCGATCAGACCGCCGCCGCCGACCGCTACCAGCACAGTGTCGAAGCCGGCGGGGAGCTGGTCCTGCAGTTCCAGGGCCAGTGTGCCGTTGCCGGCGACCATGTGCGGGTTGTCGTAGGCGTGGCAGAACAGGGCGCCGGAGGCGTCGGCACTCAGCCGGGCCGCGTGGTAAGCCTCGGCGTACTCGGTGCCGGCCTGGACCACCCGCGCGCCCAGCCTGCCGAGCTTGGCGACCTTGACCGCCGGAGCGGTCACGGGGACGAAGACCTCGGCCGGGATGCCGAGTTCCCGGGCCGCCCACGCCGCCGCCAGTCCCGCGTTTCCGCCGGAGGCCGCGACGATCCCGGCCTCGGGCAGGGGGCCGGCCGCCAGGATCTGGTTGAACATGCCGCGGGTCTTGAACGAACCGGCGTGCTGGGTCTGTTCGAGCTTGAACCAGAGCTCGCCGTCGGCCCGCAGCACGGGGGTCTTCCGCACCCGGCCGTCGAGGCGCTGTGCCGCCGCCCGTACGTCGTCGCTGGAAACAATCATCACCTTGGAACTTTAGGCGATTTTCCAGCTCATGCGCCGCGACGTCACGGGCGAGCGTTCACCCACGAGACGCGCCAGGTCGAGTAATCGGCTCGAGAAGCCCCACTCGTTGTCGAACCAGCCCCGTACTTTCACCCCGCCGTCGGCCGTGGTCTGGGTGCCGGAGGGGTCGAAGAGGCAGGACGCGGGATTGTTCTTCACGTCGATCGAGACGGTGGGGTCAGGATCGTACGCCAGCACCCGCCGCAGCGGGCCCGCCGCCGCCCCGGCCATCGCCCGGTTGACGTCCTCGACGCTCACCGGGTGCTCGGTGAGGCCGGAGAGCTCGGCCAGCGAGCCGACCGGGGTGGGCACGCAGTAGTAGCTGTACCGGATCTCGCCGATCTCGGGCAGCGCCACCCGGACGAGATCACCGACCACGTAGTTGTGCGGGATGATGCTCTCGGCCGTCGCCCGGCCCAGCCGAGGGTCCTCGCGGGACGTGCCCGTCATCGAGTCCTGCGCCTTCTGCCAGCCCTGGGTGGCCAGCACCACCGAGGTGTTCACGGCCCGCAGCCCGAACCGGTCGAGCAGCACCTTGGCCATCACGGTGAGGGCGTTCACCCCGCACGAACCGGGGGAGACGACGTCGTGCTTCGTCGGTTCGTACGTGTCGTGGTTGGCGCCGAAGATCAGGAACGCGTCGGGATGGTCGGCCGAGGCACTGATCACGACCTTGCGGGCGCCGCCGTGGGTGATGTGGGTGCGGGCGAGGGCGCCGCCCCGGAAGCGCCCGGTCGCCTCGATGACGACGTCCACCCCGGCGTCCGCCCACGGAATGCGTTCCGGGCGTTCATGGTGGAACGCCCGGATCGCATGGTCATTGACGACAAGGTGATCGGCGTGGGTGGTCACGGTGCCGGGAAATGTTCCCCGAATACTGTCCCGGCGCAGCCCGTAGGCCATTTTCTCGGTGGAGGCAAGGTCGTTTACGGCGGCGATCGATATTCCGAGATCCGGGGTCGTGGCGACTATCCGCGCGAGACTGCGGCCTATCCGTCCGAATCCGTTGATGCCGATCGTGACGCTCATGGGAAGGCTCCTCGGCCGCTCGATCGATGCTGGCACTCGCGACGGGGGCCGCACGGATACCCCATGTCATGCCCCCGACACTAGGAGTTGTGCAACTTGCACGTCAACGGAGGGCGTGTCACACCGTGGCGGGCTCCATGCCGGACATCGACCGCCCCGGTCGTCGCCCCGGCCATCGACCTGCCGATCCTTCGAAATGGTCTGCCCGGCCGTCCGCGCCTTTCGGATGGGTGCTGCGTATTCCGGCCAGTCGATGTCCTGGTGAAACTATTCCGATCCCGAGAATTCCAGCCGGGTAATCCTGCCACGGTATTCCGAAATCGATCAGCGAGCGGCGGAAATCACCCGGGTGAGTGCCGCGTGCAACGACGGCGACTTGTCGATCGGCGGGCCCCATCGCGTGACGGATCGGGCGATGGCTCCGAGGGCGGCGAGCAGGATGCCGGTGAGCCAGAGTTCGTCCCGAAGATCCGGATGCCCTGCGGGGCCTCTCGGCATCGCGGTCGCCGCGCTGCGCCGGCCCAGCGCCGCGCGGCGGGACCGTCTCGCCCTCATCGACGAGAAG
>DASRYP010000117.1:0-6045 GCA_035687165.1 Actinoplanes sp.
CACCTCGGCGGACCCCCCGGCGAACGTCAGACTGGTGCTGAGCAGCCGCTGCGTCTCCTTCAGAAGCGCATCGTCGGCCGGATCCATCCCGTCCCCCGCGGCGCCCGATCCGCGCGCCACCATCGGTGGCATGACGTGCGGCAGGTCGAACCCCGGCAACCTCGGCGCCGGCGCCCCGGCCGGCCGGGTGGCGTGCGCGCTGCCGTCCTGCTGACCTTCGCTTCGCAAGAAGTCACCCTCATCCTGTACGTGTTCACTCCGCGCGGCACCGCCCGAAGCCCACTCGGGCCGGGGCCCCGTCTCGATCTCCGGCCCGTCCAGCCAGTGCGGCTGGTGCGGCTCTGGGCCGGCCCGCAGGCGTGCGTTCCGCCCCGGCCCGTGCGGCTCCGCCGAGGGCCGCACCGTGCCGTCCGGCCGCCGGTTCGGCAGCCCCGCGAACTGGTTCCGGCTCGGCTTCCCGACCGCCTCGACGTCGGCGAATCGCCCAGCTTCCTCCGGCGTGGTGAGCGCCTTGCCGAACGCCCCCGGCTGAGCGGCCGAAGCGTCGGCGGTCTCCGGTTCGGTCGGCGCGGGCTCGCGCTTGGCCGAGACCGGCACAGGCCGCACCGGGCTGTGGCTCCAGAAAGATCGCCCGGGCACCGGCCCATCAGCCGGCTCCACAAACGCACTAACCCCTGTCGAACCCGCACCGTCGGGCGCCGGATCAACCGGCCCCCGCTCAGCGGCGGGCCCGGCGGAAGGACCGGCGGGCGGCCCGGCGGAAGAATCAGCGGGCCCGGCGGAAGAATCAGCGGGGCCGGCGGAAGAATCAGCGGGGGCGGCGGAAGAATCGGCGGGGCCGGCGGACAGCCCGGCCGGAATGCCCGGTGCCGGGCGATTCGGCGCAGGGGAAGCCCACTGGGGACGCATCGGCTGCCCGGCCGCCGACTCGTCGACGGAATCCGCGGAGAGCCCCGGCCGTGCGCCCGGCGGCAGGGCCTCGTACGCCTCGCCCGGCGGCAGCGCCGGAAGGGCGGCCTGTTCCTGCTCGCGGAGGGCCTCGACGGTGTCGTCGATGCCGACGGCCACCGCGTCGGGGGCGGCCTGCCGAAGCCGGATCGCCCGCAGCAGGGCCAGCAGATGCTGGTCCGCTCCGGAGCCCGAACCCGACGACAACTGGATCACCTCCGCTTCGCGGATCAGTCGAACAGTACAAATGTACTGCCGGACGCGGCGCCGCGTCCGGCTACCGGGAGACGGCGGGCACCGTCGCCATCCTGGTCACCGCCTCGGCGAGGATCTCGGGGGCGGTGGCGTAGTTGAGGCGGACATATCCGCTGCCGGCCGCGCCGAACCTGGGGCCGGGCTCCAGCGCGACCCGCGCCTCGGCCAGAAACCGGTCGCGCGGCTCGGCGTCGCGCCCCAGAGCCGAGGCGTCGAGCCAGGCCAGATAGGTCGCCTCGGGCGGTGACCAGCGCACCGACGGCAGCCGGGCCGCCAGCAACGAGCCGAGCTGCTCGCGGCGCGCGGTGAGCGTCTCGAGCAGCGTGGCCAGCCAGGGGCCGCCGTCGGTGAAGGCGGCCACGGATGCGAGCACCCCGAGGTGGCCGGTGCGTTCGTTGACCTCGGCGAAGAGGCCGTCGACCACGCGCGCCATCGTCGGTGCGGCGCTCACGATCGCGGCGCATTTCAGGCCGGCCAGGTTGAACGCCTTGCTGGCCGAGACCACGCTGAGCGCGACCTCGGCCGCGCCGGGCACCGCGAGCAGCGGCGTGAAGGTCGCCCCGGGCAGCACCAGCGCGCCGTGGATCTCGTCGCTGATGATCGGCACGCCGTAGTGCCGGGACAGACGCACCAGCTCGGCCAGCTCGTCGGCGGTGTGGACCCGGCCGACCGGGTTCTGCGGGTTGCACAGCAGGTAGGCCGCGGGGTGCGTGGCGAAGGCCGCCTCGATCGCGGCCAGGTCGAGCTTGTTGCCGGCCAGCGGCACCTCGACGACGCGGCCGCCGGCCTCGGGCACCCAGTGGAAGAAGGGCGGATAGACCGGCGGGCTGATCACCACCGGCTCGCCGGGGCGGACGAGCCGGCGCAGCAGCTCGACCACGCCGACCCCGACGTCGGTCACCGCGGTCACCGCGCCGGGATCGACCTCCCACCCCCATTGGCGGCCCGCGAACCCGACGAACGCCTTGCCCAGCTCGGGCACGGCCGCCGAATAGCCCAGGTCGCCTCGGCCGACCGCCTCGGACAGCACGGACGCCACCGGCGGGGCCAGCGGATAGTCCATCTCGGCGACGAAGAGCGGCAGCACGTCGTCGGGGAAGGTGCGCCACTTGATGCTGCGTCGGAGCCGGAGCTCGGCGAGCGGGGGGACGGCCAGTTCTGCGTTCATGCCGTCCATCCTCCGCCGGACCTCCGACAGTTTCCCGGCGGGGCATTTCTGTGACTTCGCTGCGAATCGGGGAGGGCTCTGGAAGGCTGCACAGAGGATTCCCGACGGTTGCCCCCGGGCCGCTCGGCTTGAGCCCACACGAGGCGGAGCCCATGAGCACCAGCCACCACCAGACGGCCAGTGGCCGGCCGCTGCGGGTCTCACCGGCTTGGGTCGGGGGCGCCGGTTCGGCCAGGGACGAGCACCTGCTCCCCGTACGGGAAGCGGTCTGGGTCTGGAGTGTGCGGCGTTATGCCCGGCTGGCTCTGTGGGCGCTGCCCGCCGCGGCCGTGCTGTACGGCTGGACCACGCTGGGCACCGACACCCCGCCCGGTCCGCTGGTGGTCACTATGGCCGCGAACTGGCTGGCCGTCATCGCGATGATCGCCCTTGCCGGGCTGCTGGCCGGCAGTCGCACCCGCCGGTCCGCCCTGCTCGGCCTGCTGCTCAGCCTGGCCGGTTTCCTTCTCACTCTCCCGCTGATCGCCCTGCCGCCGGGCACAGCCGCCGCCGGCTCGCCGTTGACCGTGGGACAGCTGACGGTGGCCGCCGCCGCGACCCTGGGCACCGGCTGGGTGGTGCTCGGCTGGGCCGTCTTCCGCTCCCACCTGGTCAACCCGGCCGACGGCGTGCTGCTGATGCTGGCCGCCGCCACGATCGGCGCCGGAGCGCACGCGCATCGCCCGCTGCCCACGGTCGGCGCGCTGCTGCTGCTCGCGGCGGGCACCGGGCTGGCCTGGACGGGCAGCCGCCTGATCCCCAAGCACTGAAACGTCGTACCCGAATGGCATGCTCGCAGTCGGGTCCGGAAAGCCCCGGGCCCGGGCGGAAGGAGCGGGCATGGCCAAGGTGGTCGCCGACATCTCGGCGTCGCTGGACGGTTTCGTCACGGGTCCCGATCCCGGCCCCGGCCAGGGTCCGGGCCACGGCGGCGAGGGTTTGCACACCTGGGCGCTCACCGGCGACGCCACCCACCTGACCTACCGGATCGACTGACCGTGCCTGACGTCCACGTCATCACCGATCCCGACGACGACCGCCTCGGCGACTACCGTGCCCTCACCGACCTCGAGCTGCGCACAAGGTGGGAGCCGCCGAACGGGCTGTTCATCGCCGAGGGCGAGCTGGTGCTGCGCCGTGCCCTGCGCGCCGGTTACCGGCCCCGGTCCTATCTGATCGACGCCAAGCGCGTCGGGCAGATCGCCGACCTGCCCGACGAGGCCCCGATCTACGCGGCCGGCCCGGCCGTGCTCGAGAAGGCCACCGGCTTCCACGTGCATCGGGGCGTCCTCGCCTCGTTCCACCGTGAACCGTTGCGGGAGGCGAAAGACGTCATCGCCACCGCGCGCCGCGTGGTCGTGCTCGAGGACGTCAACAACCACACCAACATCGGCGCGGTCTTCCGGGGCGCCGCCGCGCTCGGCATCGACGCCGTCCTGCTCTCGCCGACCTGCGCCGACCCGCTCTATCGCCGCAGCGTCCGGGTCAGCATGGGCGAGGTCTTCGCGGTGCCCTATGCGCGCTTGGAGCCCTGGCCTGACGGGCTGCAGGTTCTGCGGGACAGCGGCTTCACCGTCCTGGCCCTGACCCCGGCGCCCGAGGCGGTGCCGCTGCAACGGCTCACCGCCGACCAACGGGCGAGGGCCGCGCTGCTGCTCGGCGCCGAAGGGCCCGGCCTGTCCACGAACGCGTTGGCCGCCAGCGATGTGCCGGTCAAGATCCCGATGCGCCGCAACGTCGACTCGCTCAACGTGGCCGCCGCGGCCGCGGTCGCCTTCTGGGAGCTGGGCCGCGACGACGAGGAGGGCTGAGAACGGCCGGCCCCCGAGGGGGCCGGCCGCGTCTCAGGCGCGTTCGCGGTCGATCACGCCGTTGTAGTCGGCGCCGCCCAGGGCGGCCGACGGCGGGATCGGCTCGGGTGCCGGCAGCGCGGCCGTCTTGTCCGGGTCGCCGCTGACCTGTGCCTCGGCCACGCGGACCTGGTCGTTGACCTTCTGCGCCTCGATAGCGGCGGCCTTGGCGGCGGCCTCGGCCTCCCGCTCGACCGACTCCGCGTCGACCCGCGACGACGGCACGTCGCCGACCATGTTGGCCAGGCCGCCCAGCGCGCCGCCCATGCCCTCAAGGGCCTTGGTCAGCTCGGCCGGCACGATCCACACCTTGTTGGCCGTGCCGTTGGCGATCTGCGGCAGGGCCTGCAGGTACTGGTAGGCCAGCACCTTCTGCGACGGGTTCGCCTGGTGGATCGCGTCGAACACCGTACGGATGGCCTTGGCCTGGCCCTCGGCGGTGAGGATGCGCGACTGGCGGTCACCGTCGGCGCGCAGCACCGCGGCCTGCTTCTCACCCTCGGCGGTGAGGATCTGGGCCTGCTTGTGACCCTCGGCGTTCAGGATCGTGGCGCGTCGTTCCCGCTCGGCACGCATCTGCTTCTCCATCGAGTCGCGGATGCTCGGCGGCGGCTCGATCGCCTTGATCTCGACCCGGGTGACCTTGATGCCCCAGCGGCCGGTGGTCTCGTCGAGCACGGTGGACAGGTGACGGTTGATCTCCTCCCGGCTGGTCAGGGCACGCTCGAGGTCGAGCGAGCCGATGACGTTGCGCAGGGTGGTGACCGTGAGCTGCTCGATGGCCTGCAGGAAGTTGGAGATCTCGTAGGTCGCCCGCACCGGGTCGACGACCTTGAAGTAGAGGACCGTGTCGATCGACACGACCAGGTTGTCCGAGGTGATCACCGGCTGCGGTGGGAACGAGACCACCTGCTCGCGCATGTCGACCTTGCTGCGCACCGAGTCCACGAACGGCACCAGCAGGTTGAGGCCCGGGCTGAGCGTCCTCTTGTACTTCCCGAGGCGCTCGACCACGTCCATCCGCTGCTGCGGCACGATGCGGACGGACCTGAGCAGCGTGACGATGGCGAACACCACGATCACGACGATGAGGACGCCGATCACAGCTTCCATGGCACTCCTCCCTCTATATGGTGGGCAGGTCGTCACGCCACACGATCGCGGTGGCGCCCTTGACCTTGATGACCCGGACGCGTTCGCCGGGAAGGTACTTCTCGTTGCCGTCGAACGAGCGGGCCTGCCAGTGCTCGCCGTCAATCTTGATCATGCCGTGTGCGCCGTCGACCTCTTCCAGCACGGTGGCGTGCGTGCCCTCGATCGCCTCGATGCCGAACGGCGTGTCCCCAGTCTC
Source organism: Actinoplanes sp. (assembly GCA_035687165.1). Lineage (GTDB taxonomy): Bacteria > Actinomycetota > Actinomycetes > Mycobacteriales > Micromonosporaceae > Actinoplanes. The sequence goes on from DASRYP010000117.1 coordinate 5,612, forward strand.
GAGGGCCGACTTGGCGTGGCGCAGGATGATCGGGCGGAGCGCCGTCACCGAAAGGCCGGAGACCAGCGCGAATACGATGACTTGGACCAGCAGGGGCGCTCCCAGAGCAGCCGCCCCGGCCGCGGCGAAAGCCCCGACCCCGAAGAAAATGATCAATAAGGTGGCCGTGAAAGCCTCGGCGATCGCCAAGGCGATGCCGAGCACGATCCAGAGAACCGCTTCCACGCATCGATCGTGACATGCCCGCGCACGTCCGGCGACGCTCCGTGCACTCTCGCGGAAAATGTCATGCAATTGCCATCCAACCGGCCCGGTTTCGCGCGTAGCCAGATCGGCCACGCGAAGTTATACCCACCAGCCGTTCATCGAGAGGGTCCATCGTGTCGCTGCTGCCGGAGACCGGCCGACGGGTCGAGGAGATCGCCGTACGCGCT
>DASRYP010000118.1:0-3819 GCA_035687165.1 Actinoplanes sp.
GCCAGAAGGGCCGTGCCATAGAGCAGCTCAGCGGTCTCCGGAAGCGCCGGATCCGCCGACCGCTGCTCCACCGCCTCCCGCAGCCCACCGACCAGTGGGTGGTTCGGGTTCAGCTCGAGGATTCGCTTGACCCGAGGGCCATCCTGCCCCATAGCCCGATACATCTTCTCGAGCGCCGGCGTGATGTCATCCGCGTCGCTGACCAGGCACGCCGCCGAGGTCGTCAGCCGATGCGACAACCGAACGTCCTTGACCTGCGATTCGAGCGTCGACTTGAGGAACGTCAGGACCGGCTCGAAGTCTCCCGTCGGCTCCGGTTCCTCGTTGTCCTTGGGCAGGTCGACCGACCCCCGCGCCACCGACTGGAGCTTCTTGCCGTCGTAGTCCGGCACCGCCTCGACCCAGATCTCGTCGACCGGGTCGGTGAGGATCAGAACTTCGTACCCCTGGGCCTGGAACGCTTCCATGTGGGGCGAGTTCTCCACCTGCGAGCGGCTCTCACCGGTCAGGAAGTAGATCTCCTCCTGGCCTTCCTTCATCCGCTCCACGTACGCGGTCAGGGTCGTCGGTTCGCTTCCCGCGGTCGAGGCGAACGTCGCCACGTCCAGGATGGCTTTCTGGTTGTCCTGGTCGTTGAGCAGGCCTTCCTTGACCGCCCGCCCGAACTCGCGCCAGAACGTCGCGTACTTCTCCGGGTGGTTGTTCCGCAGGTCCTTGACCGTCGACAGCACCTTCTTGACCAGCCTGCGGCGGATCATCTGGATGTGCCTGTCCTGCTGCAGGATCTCGCGGGAGATGTTCAGCGACAGGTCGGCCGCGTCCACCACGCCCTTGACGAAGCGCAGGTAGTCCGGGATCAACTCGCGACTGTCGTCCATGATGAACACGCGCTTGACGTAGAGCTGCAGGCCGCGGTGGCTGTCGCGCTGGAACAGGTCGTGCGGGGCCCGCGACGGCAGGAAGAGCAGCGCCTCGTACTCGAAGGTGCCCTCGGCCCGCATGTTGATGATCTCGAGCGGCTCGGACCAGTCGTGGCTGATGTGCCGGTAGAACTCGTGGTATTCCTCGTCGGAGACCTCGGAGCGCGGCCGCGCCCAGAGTGCCTTCATCGAGTTGAGCGTGTCCTCGCCCATCGTGATGGGGAACGAGATGAAGTCCGAGTATTTCTTGACGATCTCGCGGATCTTCCACTGATCCGTGTAGTCGTAGAGCGCGTCCTCCTCGTCCTTGGGACGCAGGTGAACGGTGACGGTCGTGCCGACCGGGGCATCCGGCTCGTCGTCGATGGTGAAGGTGCCCTCGCCGGCCGACTCCCAACGGGTGCCGTGGCCTTCGGTGCCGGCCTTGCGGGTCACCAGGGTGACCTTGTCAGCAACCATGAAGGTCGAGTAGAAGCCGACACCGAACTGGCCGATCAGCTCGGGGCTCTCCTTCGCCTCGCGCAGCTTGGTCAGCAGCTCGGCGGTGCCCGATTTGGCGATCGTGCCGATCAGCTCGACGACCTCCTCGCGGGTCATGCCGATGCCGTTGTCGCGCACGGTCAGGGTGCGGGCGTCGACGTCGGCCTCGAGCTCGATGTGCAGGTCGGAGGCGTCCGCCTCGAGCCCGTCCTGCAGTGTCGCCAGGCGCAGCTTGTCCAGCGCGTCCGAGGCGTTCGAGATCAGCTCGCGCAGGAAGATGTCCTTGTTCGAATAGATCGAGTGGACCATCAGCTGCAGCAACTGCCGGGCTTCGGCCTGGAACTCCAACGTCTCCATTACTTCGCAACTCCCAGAAAAGAATGTCGGAGCACGATCGTATGACGAACGTCCCGCCCGGCATCGATCGGACGGGACGTTTACAGCCGCTGGGGTCAGCGCTTGTCGATCGTGACGAACTCACGTTCGGCGGCGCCGGTGTAGAGCTGCCGCGGCCGGCCGATCTTGCTGGCCGGGTCGTTCATCATCTCGGTCCACTGCGCGATCCAGCCGGGCAGGCGGCCCAGCGCGAAGAGCACGGTGAACATCGTCGTCGGGAAGCCCATCGCCTTGTAGATGAGGCCCGTGTAGAAGTCGACGTTCGGGTAAAGCTTGCGCGAGACGAAGTAGTCGTCGTGGAGCGCGATCTCCTCGAGCTGGAACGCGATCTCGAGCAGCGGGTCGGGCTTGTCGAGCGTGGCGAGGACTTCCTTGGCGGCCTTCTTGACGATGGCGGCCCGCGGGTCGTAGTTCTTGTAGACCCGGTGGCCGAAGCCCATGAGCTTGACCCCCTTCTCCTTGTTCTTCACCCGGGTGACGAACGAGGAGACGTCGCCGCCGTCCTTGCGGATCTGCTCGAGCATCTCGAGCACCGCCGCGTTGGCGCCGCCGTGCAGCGGGCCGGAGAGGGCGTTGATGCCGGCCGAGACCGAGGCGAAGAGGTTCGCCTGGGCCGAGCCGACGAGCCGCACGGTCGACGTGGAGCAGTTCTGCTCGTGGTCGGCGTGCAGGATGAAGAGCATGTCCAGGATCTTGGCGACCTTGGGGTCGACGTCGTACTGCAGGGTCGGCAGGCCGAACGTCATTCGCATGAAGTTTTCGACGTAGTCGAGGCTGTTGTCCGGGTACGGCAGCGGGTGGCCGATGGACCTCTTGTACGCGTACGCCGCGATGGTCGGAAGCTTCGCCATCAGCCGGATGCCGGAGATCTCGACCTGTTCGGGGTCGAGCGGGTCGAGCGCATCCTGGTAGAAGGTCGAAAGCGCGGTGACGGCCGAGGACAGCACGGCCATCGGGTGCGCGTTACGCGGGAAGCCGGAGAAGAAGGTGCGCATCTCCTCCTGCAGGAGCGTGTGCACCCGGATCTTGTCGGCGAAGTCCTTCAGCTGCCGCGGGGTCGGCAGCGCGTCGTGCATCAGGAGGTAGGAGACCTCGAGAAACGACGACCGCTCGGCGAGCTGCTCGATCGGGTAACCCCGGTAGCGCAGAATGCCGGCGTCACCGTCGATGTAGGTGATCGTCGACGTCGTCGACGCGGTGTTGACGAAACCCTGGTCCAGGGTGACGAAGCCGGTCTCCTTGAGGAGGGCACTGACGTCGATGCCGCCGGGGCCCTCGACCGCCTCGCGTACCGGCATCGAAAGCTGCCCGCCAGGGTGGTCGAGCTTGACATCCGTCATGTATTTCCCTCACTTCACCGGCAGATGTCCCACGAAATTTGAAGTTCACCGTAAACCCTCAACCTGAATGGGTCATCAGGCGGCACCCCGCTGAGGGATTGATCACGAAGAGTGGCGCTCCTGTATAGATAATGGTTGTCGTCGACGGGGAGGTGCGAACAAATGCCGAATCCGAGTCCGGCTCCGGTGGTGGTGGGCGTGACCGGGACGTCCGCCGGCCTCGCCGCGGTGCGCCTGGCCGCCCGCGAAGCCGTGTCGCGTGCTCGCGAGCTTCGGATAGTGCACGCTTTCACCTGGTCACACCCCCGCATCGAGCAAAGCTCCGACCGGGCCCGCCGGGCCGCGTCCCAGGTCGTCAACGCGGCGGTCGCCACCGCTCAGCGTTCCACACCCGGGGTACGGGTGTCGGGACAACTCGTCGACGGGCTGGGCGATCGGGTGCTGCTGCGCCTGGGTCGCACTGCTGAGCTGCTGGTGCTCGGCGACGACGACCTCGCCACCCTGCCCTGGCTGCCGTCGGGGTCGGTGCTGGTGCAGACGGTCGCCCGGGCCTGGTGCCCGGTGCTGGTGGCCCGCGGCCCCCGTCCGCAGGCCGGTCCGATCCTCGCCGCGGTCGACGGATCGCAGTGCTCGCTGCTGGCCCTGCGCCAGGCGGCCGAGGAGAGCGCCCGCCGCAACGTCGG
>DASRYP010000119.1:0-11282 GCA_035687165.1 Actinoplanes sp.
GACCGGGGCCGCCGGTGCGTTCTCCGGCGCCTGGTTGACCTGGTTGATGGCGGTGTCGAGGAGCCGGTTCGGCGAGCCGGGGCCCGGGTTGCCGACCGCGCCGCTGACCGAGTTCGCCACCAGGGCGTCGCGGACCTGGGACGGGGTCGCCGACGGGTACGCCGACAGGTACAGGGCGGCCGCGCCGGCCACGTGCGGGGAAGCCATCGAGGTGCCGCTGGCGACGGCGGTCATGGTGGTACCGCCGTAGTAGTCCGACCAGATGTTGACGCCGGGCGCGAACAGGTCGAGCCTCGGGCCGAAGTTGGAGAACGACGCACGGCGGTCGGCGCTGTCGGTGGCGCCCACGGTGATCGCGGCGGAGACGCTGGCCGGGCTCACCCGGGCCGCGCTGACGTTCTCGTTGCCGGCCGCCACCACGTACGTGACCCCGGAGTTGATCGACCGCTGGACGGCCGCGTTGAGCGAGGCGCTGTACGACCCACCCATGCTCATGTTCGCCACGGCCGGCTTGACCGCGTGCGAGGTGACCCAGTTCACGCCGCTGATCACCTGGGACAGCGAGCCCTCGCCCTTGCAGTTCAGCACGCGCACCGCAACGAGCTGCACCTTCTTGGCGACCCCGAAGACGGTGCCGCCGATCGTGCCGGCCACGTGCGTGCCGTGTCCGTTGCAGTCGTTCGCGTTGGTGGTGCGGGAGATCGCGTCGTAGCCGTACCTGGCCCGGCCGCCGAAGTCCAAGTGCGAGATGCGGATGCCGGTGTCCAGCACGTACGCGTGCACCGCGCTGCCGTCGTCGGTCGGCGTGTACGACCTGGAGGCCTGCACGGCCCGCTGGTCGATCCGGTCGAGGCCCCACGTCGGGTGCTTCTGCGTGCCCTGGATGGTCAGCACCCGGTCCTGCTCGACGTAACGCACGCCCGGGTCGGCCGCGAGCCGCCGCGCCTGGGTCGCGCTCAGATCCGCGACATAGGTCGTCCCGTCCACCGATGCCGCCGAGGCGCCCCCGCCGACCGGCTGGTTCAGCGTCACGATGTAGCGGCCGGGGATCGCGCCCGCCAGATCGGCGCCGACGACGGTGCCCTCCGGGATGGAGGCATAGGCGGGGACCGTCGTGCCGGTGAGGACGACGGTGGCGGTGGCGGCCGCGATGACCAGGGTGCGCATTCGCATGGCCGCCCCATCGGTGCCCGACCCGGCCGACCTGAGAAAAGATCCCGATCGCAACGGGGAAATACCGGCCCTGCCACCCGCGTTGCAACCCTCGCGACCGGCGGAAACCAACGTCGGCGTGGTGAGCGGTAAGTGGGAAAGAGGGAACGCCATGAAGGTCCGAAACTCGCTGCGGTCGCTGAAGAGTAAGCCCGGTAGCGTGGTGACTCGTCGTCGCGGCCGCCCGGTTGTGATCAACAAGAAGAACCCGCGCTGGAACGGCCGACAGGGCTGACGTGACACGATCACGGGACGCCGGGGGCGAACCGCGATACCGTGGACAAGACAAGCCGGAGACCCGCCGCCACGGGGCTCCGGCTTTCTCCTTTCGCTGCTGATCCGGTCGCCGCCGGTAGTCCACGACGGTCCCTGCCGGTAGTCCAGGACGGTCCCTGCCGGGGGACGGGATGCACCGCGCTGGGGCCGGCGGCCCGTGCGCGGGCTCATAGAGCGGCCGGCCTTTACCCTGGCCGAAGCCGGGTAAGAGCCGGGTCATGCGCAGACTCGTGGTGACTGAGAACATCACCGTCGACGGGATCATCTCGCCGATGGAAAGCTGGTTCGACCCGGCGGCCGAGGACGAGGAACTGGCCGCGGTCACCGCGCGCAACGGCGCGGCGGCCGACGCGTTGGTGCTGGGGCGGGTGACGTACGAGGAGTTCGCCGGTTACTGGCCGCACCAGACCGGCGACGTCTCGGCGTACCTCGACCGGGTCGCGAAATATGTGGTGTCGAGCAGCCTGGACAAGGCGGAGTGGCAGAACACCACGATCCTGCGCGGGACGATCGGCCACGAGCTTGCGGCGCTCAAGGCCGAGGACGGCAAGGACATCGTCGTCACGGGCAGCGCGTCGCTCGTACACTCCCTGATCCCGACCGGACTGGTCGACCTCTACCGGCTCTTCGTCCATCCGGTGGTGCAGGGACAGGGCGTGCGGCTCTTCGACAATGTGGCGCTGCCGCTGAACCAGGTCGAGGCACGGACGTTCCGGTCGGGGGTCGTCCTGCTCGAATACGCTCAGGGCGGCTCGTGAGGCCTGGTCAGTCGGAGTGGATGGGGCCCCGGGTCGCGGTGAGGCGCGTGCCGGTGCCGCCCCAGCGCAGCGCCACGATCTCGGCCGCGATGCTCACCGCGGTCTCCTCCGGGGTGCGGGCCCCCAGGTCGAGGCCGACCGGTGAGGCGAGGCGCGCGAGTTCGTCGTCGGCCAGGCCCGCTTCCCGCAGGCGTTTGTTGCGGTCGTCGTGCGTGCGCCGCGACCCCATCGCGCCCACATAGGCCACCGGCAGGCGCAAAGCCACTTCCAGCAAGGGGACATCGAACTTCGGGTCGTGGGTGAGCACACAGAGGACGGTGCGCTCGTCGACCCGGCCCGCTTCGGCCTCGGCCCGCAGATAGCGGTGCGGCCAGTCGACCACGACCTGGTCGGCGGAGGGGAACCGGCGCGCGGTGGCGAAGACCGGCCGGGCGTCGCAGACCGTCACGTGATAGCCGAGGAACGAGCCGATCCGCGCGGTCGCCGCGGCGTGCTCGGTGGCGCCGAAGACGAGCATGCGCGCAGCCGCCGCGAACGACGTGACCAGCACGTCGAGCCCCACGCCGCGACGCTCCCCCGCCGGCCCGTAGTGCAGGACACCCGTACGTCCCGCGGCGAGCAGCCCGCGCCCGTCATCGGTGACCGCGTCGTCGATGCGATCGCCGCCCAGCGTGCCGTCCCGCCCGTCCGGCGTGATCAGCAGGTGGCGCGCGTCGTCGACCCGGGTCAGCAGCGCGACCGGCCGACCCTCGTCGATCGCCCGGGCCAGCTCCCCGAGCTGTGGGAACGACTCGCGGTCGACCCGCTCGACCAGCAACTCGATGGTGCCGCCGCAGGTCAGCCCGACCTCGAACGCGTCGTCGTCGCTGACCCCGAACCGCGCCGTACGCGCCGAGCCGGTCTCGACGACGTCGCGGCACAGCTCGTAGACGGCCCCCTCGACACACCCGCCGGAGACACTGCCGACCACTTCACCGTCCGGCCCGACCACCATCGCGGCGCCCGGCTGGCGAGGCGCACTGGACCAGGTGGCCGTGACGGTGGCCAGCCCGACCGGAACACCGGCCGCCCACCAGCCCAGCAGGCGGTCCAGCACGTCACGCATGCGGATTCAGCTCTGGAACGTCGAGGTCCAAGTCGTCGGCCACGTCACCGACCGGAACGACCCGCACCGGGTGGACGCGCAGATAGTCACGCGCACCGGAGTCCCCGGTCGCGGTCTCGATCACCCCGGCCCAGTGCGCCCGCCCGAGCAGCACGGGATGACCACGCCGCGTGCCGTAGCCACCCATCACCAAAGCGTCGGCATCGGCGCGGGCAGTCACGCGGCGCACGGCCTCCGCGGTAACGCCGGGCATGTCGACCAGCAGCACCACGGCCGCCTCAGCCGGTGAGTCGAGCAAGGCGGTCAGGCCGGCACGCAGCGACGAACCCAGCCCCGAACGCCAATCGTCGTTGACCACGGTGGGCGGCAGATCAGGCGCGGCGGCACGCACGTTGTCGGCTTCCGCCCCGAGCACGACCACGGTCGGTGAGACGCCCGCCTCACGAAGCGTGTCGGCGGCGCGCTGAACCAGCAGGCGGTCGGGGTAGGGGACGAGGGCTTTGGGCATGCCGTAACGGCTGCCCGCTCCCGCCGCGAGCACCAGCCCGCCGGTCACCACACCCATTGACCGAGCCTAGTCCCCACGGCCTCTGCCGTGATCCGCAACAGTCACCGGGTCGAGCGGCCGCCGAAGAACGAAACCGCCTCGGTCAGCCCGAGATCGGTGAGCTGCGGGTCGTAGCGCGGCCCGACGTCCCGCATGAACGCGTGCTCGCCACCGGCGTACACGTGCAGTTCCAGATCGTCCAGCCCGGCCTGGTAGAGCGCGGCCAGGATCTGGACGCGCGCGTCGGCGGGCACGTGCGGGTCGCGCGACCCAAAAATGATCATGAGTTGGCCGCGGATGTCGGCCGCGCGGGCCAGCGAGCCGGCGTGGTCGGCGCCGAGCGCGCCGTTGTGCAGGCCGGTCGGGTAGAAGCAGACGGTGGAGGCGACCCGCTCGTCGAACGCGGCCCGGAACGCCAGATGCCCGCCGAGGCAGAAGCCGGCCGCGTGCAGGGTCGTCACGTCGGGGCGCTGCGCCAGGTAGTCGAGCACCGCGATCCGATCCTCGTCGAACTCGGCCGTGGTCATCGAGGCGGCGCCGGCCAGCCCGGCCCGCTTGCCCTCGTCGTCGAACTCCAGCGCCACCCCGGCGAGCTCCCCGCGCGGGTAGATCTCGGGCACGCAGACCAACAGCCCGGCGGCGGCGAGGCGCCGGCAGGTACGCAGCGTCGACTCGGTGAGCTGGAAGATGTCGCTGTAGAGCAGCACCGCGGGCCGGTTCCCGCCGTCGATCGGGGTGAGCACCTTGGCCCGGATCAGATGGCCCGCACCGGCGATCCGTACCTCTTCCTCCTGCACCTTCATGCCGGGCACCCTACTGCCGTGATCCGACGGTACGACGGACCCACGCCCGGAGCGAGCTCGTCGACGCGCACACGGCCGAGCTGACCACGACAGGGCAGGCATCCGGTCCTCGACGTGCTGCGTGAGCGCCTGACGCCACTGAACGTGCCCATCCCCGGCGGTCTGCCGTTCGGCCCGGGCGCTGTCCCGATCGGCACCCCGGCGGTGCTGTCCCGGATGGCCGGTCAGGCGACCTTTGGTCGCCGCCCGGTCACGATCGGCACACGGGCCGCGCCCCTCGGGCCTGGCGTCGATACGGTTAGCGCGTGTCTGACATCCCGTGGTGGGGCATCCCGCTCATCGCTGCCGTGTTCGCCCTGGCCGGAGCCGCATCGGTGCAGCTCACGTCTGCTCGCAACGACTATCTGCGCAGCCGTCGGCGGCGCACCCGGAGGTGGTACGAGGAACGCACCACGGCGTACGTGGCTCTGCTCGCCGTCTTCGAGCGTGACTTCTACCGCCTGCGCGCAGCCTCCGACGCGGGCGAGAAGCCGGTCCCGGCGCTGGTCTACCTGGACGAGGTCGCTCCGGCCCTGATGCAGGTCCGCCTGCTCGCCTCCGGCGCGGTGCGCAGCGGCGCTCTGGCGGTCCACGTCCTGTTGCAGAAGCTGCACGGCGAGATGAACCCGGCCGCCGTCGTCGGGGTCGAGCCGCAGATCCACTTCAGCGAGCTGCTCATCCAGGTTCCGCTGGTCATGCAGCAGTTCGAGGCGGCGATTCGCGAGGAATTGCGGATCGAGCCGACCCCGCCGACGCAGACCACGGTGGCCGATGCCGACGCACGCGGCCGCGCCTGGTCGCGGTTGAGGCGACCCGCACGCGTCGCACCCCTGGATGGTCACGCCGACATCCGGCAGGATCTGAGTCGTGACCGATGAGCGCGTTCCCGCCGGGTGACCGGGCGCCTCACCTTCGGGGAGACGATCGGGAAGGCCGATGCCGTGACCCTCAAGCCCTACTCGCTTACCGAGGACGGTGTCCGGCGTTCGGCTGATTGATGACGCTATCTACCGAATATGACCGGCTCGATTCGCGGTTCCCAGGACGGCGAGTGCCTCGGGCGGCAAGGTGACACGTGGCCGATGAACCTGTACCACGGGGGGACACGTGCACCGGAACCGGGCAAAAACCTGCGCCGCCGCTGCCCTGCTGACACTGCTCGCGGGCACCCCGGCAGCCGCCGTCACGCCGGAGCCGGCACCGGCACGGGCCGCTGACTCGACGCTGCGGACGATCTCCCTCGAGACCGCGATGCGGAGCGCGACGGTCACGCCGTTCAGCCTGATCGGCGTGACCTGGGCCGACCCGAGCGCACCGGTCGAGGGCGTCGTCGAGGTGCGCACGCGGGCGGTCGGCACCCACCGGTGGTCACCGTGGCAGGCGCTGGAGACCGATGGGCGGGCCCCCGCCGACGAACGCGGCTCGTCCGACCCGCTGTGGGTCGGCCCGTCCGACGGCGTCGAGGCCCGCGCGGCCGGCACGCTCCCGGCCGGGGCGCGGGTGGATCTGATCGACCCTGAGGGTGGTGACGGTGCCCAAGAAGCCACCGTACGACCGGAAGGGAGAACCGCGCGGGTGCTGGAAAGGTGGCGGGCCGGGGTGGCGCTGCCGACACGGCCGGTGCCACGCATGGTCACCCGGGCCGACTGGCGGGCGAATGAGGCAATCGTCCGGGCCGTCCCCGAATACACCGGCCCCACGCAGGTCTTCTTCGTGCACCACACCGCCACCGGCAACGGCTACAGCTGTTCGCAGTCCGCGAGCATCGTCCGCGGCATCCAGGCCTACCAGGTACGCAGCCGTGGCTGGGACGACATCGGCTACAACTTCCTGATCGACAAGTGCGGCACCGTCTTCGAGGGCCGCGGCGGCGGTGTCGGCCGCACTGTCCTCGGCGCGCACACGCTCGGCTTCAACGAGGACGCCAGCGCCATCGCCGTGCTCGGCTCCTACGAGGCTCAACGCGTCACCCCCAGGGTCCGCACGGTGATCGCCGCGATAGCCGCCTACAAGCTCGGGGCGTACGGCAGCCCGCCGAACGGCCGCGTCGTGCTCACCTCTGGCGGCGGTGACCGGTTCCCGCTGGGCCGCAGGGTCCCGCTGTACCGGATCTCCGGCCACCGCGACGCCGGCCGCACCGCCTGCCCGGGCGACGCCCTCTACGCGCAGCTCCCGTCGATCCGAGCCCTCGCCGGCGGCACCCCCTCCGGCCTCCGCATCCAGCGGATGGGCGGCGCCACTCGGGCCGCCTCGCTGTTCTTCACCAAGGGCGTCGTCCAGCCGGTCTGGTCCGTGACCACGCCGACCGCTCTGATCAACCGCTTCGAGGTCTGGGCGGACGGCATGCTGCGGACCGCCGCGCCCGGCGGGCACAATTTCACCCAGCTCCGATTGCCCCCGGGCCTGCACACCGTCACCGTTCGCGCCCTGCACCTCTCGGGCCGGTCGACGGCCGTGAGCAGCCGGGTCGTCGTGGACCCGGACGCACCCGTCTTCCACCGCAGGCCCGCCCTGGCCCTGCGCCCCGGCACGGTGACCGGCACCTCGGTCCCGATGCAGCTCGACTGGAATGTCAGCGACTCCGTCGCCCTGAGCTCGGTCGGCCTGACCTGGCCCTCGGCGACCAACCTCGGCACCACGGCCCGTACGCGCAACGTCGGCGCACCGGCGAACCGGCCGGCTGTCTTCACGGTGCGCGCGACCGACCGCGCCGCCAATGTCACGGACGCTTCGGTCACCCGTACGCCGTGGGTCGTCTCGGAGGTCTCCGCCCAGCGCCGCGGCTCGTGGCGTGCCCTGGGCAACACCGGCTATCTCGGCGGCACCGCGGTCGGCGGCAGCACCCGCGGAGCAAGCGCGTCGTGGCGCTTCACCGGCAGCTCGGCCGCGCTCGTGTTCAGCAAGGGCCCGCACGCCGGCCGAGTCGGTATCTCCGTCGACGGCCGGCCGCAGGGCATCGTCGACCTGCACTCGACTGCCATCCAGTCCCGCCAAGTGGTGTGGACAGGCGGCTGGTCGCAGAGTGGTGAGCACACCGTGCGGGTCGTGGTCGAAGGCACGCGCGGCCGGCCGGGAGTGGCGCTCGACGGCCTGATCTATCTGAGATAACTGACAGTAGGTGTCAGCCACTAGGGAAAGGATCGCTTCCATGAGTGGATTCGCCACACTGGCAATGCTCAACCTGGAGGCTCACCGGGCGCGGGCCTGTTCGACCAGCCCGGTGATCATCCAGTCGACGATCCGGTCGAAGCTGGGCTCGCGCCCCTGGGCGCCCTCGCCGAGGACCGCCGCCAACTGAGGGAAATCCCCGCTCGTGACCGCCTCGCCGAGCAGCGCCACCTGCTCCTCGGTCGGTGCCGACCCGGCCAGCTCGGCCGTCACGAAGGACGCGACCAGGCCGGTCATCAGGGCGATGATCTCGAGCTTGGTCGGGCCGTCGAGACCGGTCGGGGCCAGCGCGGCCAGCCCCTTCTCGAGGTACGCCAGCATGTTGCGCCCGCTGAGCCGCCGGTTGGGCAGAGCCGCCGGCATCCACGGGTGGGCCAGCATCAACTGTCGCTGCGCGCCGGCCAGTGCGACCAGATCCGTACGCCAGTCGCCGTTGACCTCGACCGAGGTCATCGCGCTGCCGACCCGGTCGACCATCAGGTCGAGCAAGCGGTCCTTGTCCGGCACGTACGTGTACAGCGACATCGCGCCCGCCCCGATCTCCTGGGCGATCCGCCGGATGGTGACGGCCGCCAGTCCTTCGGTGTCGGCGAGCCGGATCGCGGCGTCCACGACCTGGTCACGGGTGTGCGCGGGCGGGCGTCCGCGGGCCATTGAACCTCCTGCTACTATTTTCGGTACGACGTACGAGAATAATGGGGGTGGACCCATGCGAAGACTGCCACCAGTCCTTCGACTCCTGAGCCGCCGGGGCGAGAAAGCCCCCCATGACGTACGCCGGGAGACCGCCGTGCCGGTTCCCGCCGCCGACGGGAGTCCGCTGCTCACCGACCATTACGCCCCGGTCACCAGCGAGCCCTCCCCAACCGTGCTCATCCGGGCCCCGTACATCCGCAGTGGTTTCCCGTGGAATCTGATCTACGGGGTCCGCTTCGCCGAGCAGGGGTTCCACGTGCTGCTGCAGAACAGCCGGGGCAGCGGCGGGTCGGGCGGCGAGTTCCACACCTGGCGTAACGAGACGGCCGACGGGCGGGCCGCCGTCGAGTGGATCCGCAAACAGAACTGGTTCTCCGGTGACCTCTTCACGCTGGGGGCAAGCTACATGTCGTACGCCCAGGCGGCTCTCGCCGTCGATCCGCCGCCGGAGTGGCGCGGCGCCGTCATGCAGGTGGGCCTGACCGACCCGCACGAGTTCTTCTGGGGTGGCGGCGCGTTCCGGCTCGAACGGTCCCTGATCGGCACGCTGAGCCTGGTCCAGGGCAAGATCACCTCGGGCGACATGCTGCGCGGGACACTGCGGATGATGTTCCGCCTCCGCAAGGCCTCCTTCGGACTGCCACTCCTCGACGCCTATCCGTCGGTGGTCGGGGGCCGGCGGCCGGCGTTCGAGGAGTGGCTCGTCCACCCCGAGCCCGAGTTCTGGCGGGACACCGACCTCACCACAGTGGCCGGCGCGATGGCGGTGCCGACCAGCCTCTGCACCGGGTGGTGGGACCTCGAGCCGGGTCAGGTCATCGAGCAGTACACCCGGATGCGGGCCGCCGGGCGCGACGTCGACCTGCTGATCGGGCCGTGGACCCACACGAGCTCGCTCGATCGCGGCTGGACCGAGGTGTTCGCGCAGGCGATGCGGCGGCTGCGGCGGGAACCACCGGCTTATCAGGTGCGCGCCCACGTCGGCGGCGTCGACGAGTGGCGCGACCTGCCCGACTGGCCGCCCCCCGGCGTACGGCCGCGGCAGTTGACCCTCGGGTCCTTGGCCGCCGCTCGCGGCTGGAGTTTCCGCTACGACCCGGCCGACCCCACGCCCTCGATCGGCGGTCCGCTGCAGTCGCGGTCGCAGGGGCAGGTCGACAACGCCGAGCTGGAGCGCCGGGCCGACGTGCTGGTCTTCACCGGTGACCCGGTCGAGACCCCGCTGACCCTGCTGGGTCCGGTGCGCGCCGAACTCGACGCCTCGACCACGGCGGCGAGCGGCGATCTGTTCGTCCGGCTCTGCGACGTCGACCCGGCCGGCCGCTCGGTCAACGTCTGCGACGGCCTGACCCGGATGACCGGCGCCGGCCGGACCGTTGTCGACCTGGGCCACACCGCCCACGTCTTCCGGCCCGGCCACCGCGTCCGCCTCCAGATCAGCGGGGGCGCGCACCCGCGCTTCCTGCGCAACTACGGCACCGGCGAGCCCGCGGGCTACGCCACCCACCTGGTCCCCACCGAAACCACCGTCGCCCCGAGTTCCACGATCGTGCTGACGGTCGCTTAGCGGTTTCGTCGGTAAATGACGGCCTGCCACGGGGCCAGGAGCCAGTCCTTCGGTTCCGTGGGCAGGTTGGTGAGCAGGAGTTCCGCGTCGGACCAGTCGTCGATGAGGTCGGCGCGCACCTCGGCGCCGGAGAAGTTGCCGATCACCAGGAGCTCGGTGTCGCCCAGCGCGCGGGTGAAGGCGTACAGCTGCTCGTGGTGGGGCAGCACCATCGTGAAGTCGCCGTCGACCACCGCGGGCTCGGTGTGGCGCAGCTCGATCAGCTTGCGGTAGTAGTGGTAGACCGAGTCGGGGTCGGCGTGCGCCGCGGAGGCGTTGACCTCGGGATAGTTCGGGTTGACGGCGAGCCACGGCGTTCCGGTGGTGAACCCGGCGTGCGCCGAGGAGTTCCACTGCATGGGGGTACGGGCGTTGTCCCGGCCCCGGGCGCGCAGCACCGTCAGCACGTCCTCGGGCGACCGTCCCTCCTGGTCGATCGCCTGGGTGTATTGACCCAGCGCCTCGACGTCGCGGAAGTCGTCGATCGTCCGGAACGGGAAGTTGGTCATTCCCAGCTCTTCGCCCTGATAGACGTAGGGCGTGCCGCGATGCAGGTGCAGCACGGTGCCGAGCATCTTGGCCGACGCCACCCGATGGGCGGCACTGTCGTCGCCGTAGCGCGAGACCGCCCGCGGCTGGTCGTGGTTGTTCCAGTAGAGACTGTTCCAGCCGACCTCGGCCAGTCCGGCCTGCCACCGGTTGAAGATCGCCTTGAGCCGGGTCAGTTCGAGCGGTACCAGCAGCCACGGGTCGTCACCGCGGTCGGCCCAGACGTGGTCGAACTGGAAGACCATGTCGACCTCGTGCCGGTCCGGGTCGGTGAACTGGATCGCCTCGTCGACCGTCACGCCGGGCATCTCGCCGACGGTCAGCACCGCGTCCCGTCCGGCGAAGACCTGGGCGTGCATCTCCTGGAGGAACTCGTGGACGCGCGGGCCGTTGAGGAAGCCGGCCGAGCCGTCCCCGTAGGCCGAGCCCGCGGTCAGGCGCCCGTCGGGCAGCGGGAGCACCTTGGAGATCATGTTGATGACGTCCATCCGGAAGCCGTCGACGCCCCGGTCGAGCCACCAGT
>DASRYP010000120.1:0-2051 GCA_035687165.1 Actinoplanes sp.
ATAAGCGAGCTGGGCGGCCTACGGATGCCGGTCCTCGCCACGAGGACGGTGGCCGCCGCGGCGCGGGCAAAGCAGACAGGCAGACAACTCGCGCTATCGCCGCAAGCCACGTGCCTGGCAGGTCGTAGTCACGACAGCCATGTGCGTATCCATCCCTTGTCCAGCGAGAACGTGCCATCTCGTTCATTTCGGAGGCTGTTGTGACTCATACCGGAACGTCGCTCGGCGAACTCGGCGACCGCACCTTGAGCAAGGTGCGGCGAAGAGTTCTCCCGCTGATGGTGTGGCTGTACTTCATCGCGTTCCTTGATCGAAACAATGTCGGTTTCGCCAAACTCACGATGAGTGAGGACATCGGGCTGAGCGCCACTGCCTACGGTCTCGGCGCCGGAATTTTCTTCATCGGTTACGCGATCTTCGAGGTGCCGAGTAACGCGGGGATGCACCGGTGGGGCGCCAGGAAGTGGATCGCGCGCATCCTCGTGACCTGGGGCCTCATCGCCACGGCCATGGCCCTGGTGCAGGGGGAAACGAGCTTCTACATCGTCCGATTCCTGCTGGGCGCAGCCGAGGCCGGGTTCTTCCCCGCAGTGATCCTCTACCTGACCTACTGGTTCCCGGCGGCGCAGCGGGTGGCGGTGCTGGGCCTGTTCATCCTCGCCCAGCCGCTGGCCAATGCCCTCGGCGCGCCGGTGTCGGGCCTGCTGCTGAAGATGGACGGCGTCTGGGGCCTGCAGGGCTGGCAGTGGATGTACATCATCGAGGGCCTGCCCGCAATCATCATGGGCTTCGTCGTGCTGGTCGCCGTGACCGACCGACCGAAGGACGCCATGTGGCTCGAGCCGCAGGAGCGGCGCTGGCTGCAGGACACGATGGATGCCGAGGACGCGGCCAAGTCGGCCGGTGGTAGCCACAGCTTCATGGACGGGCTCAAAGACCCCCGGGCCCTGGTCTACGCCGCGTTGTACTTCGGCCTGGTAATGGGCATCTACGGGCTGAGCCTGTGGCTGCCGTCCATCGTGAAGGCGATGGGCAACCTGTCGACCACGCAGGTCGGGTTCATCGTCCCCATCCCCTACCTGTGCGCCGCCGCCTTCGTCTTCTTCTGGAGCCGGCACTCCGACCGCACCGGCGAGCGCGTGGGCCACGCCACCTTCTCGATGCTGCTCGGCGCTGCCGGGCTAGTGGCCTCCGCCTTCCTGTTGCAGGCCAGCCCAGTGTGGGCAATGGTCGCCATCTGCTTCTGCGCAATGGGGATCTTCTCGGCGATCTCCCCCTTCTGGGAACTGCCGTCCGCGGCCCTGGCCGGGGCTGCCGCCGCGGCGGGAATCGCCCTGATCAACTCGTTGGGCAACCTCGGCGGTTTCGTCGCGCCGTACGCGGTCGGCGCCCTGATCGACCGCACCGGCAACGCCCAAGCCGGACTCTTCCTGCTGGCCGGGGTCTTGCTCGTCACGGCCATCGCGACCTTCCTCTACGGCCGGCGCACAGGGGCGGGAACGATCCCGACCGCCAGCCACGAGGACGTGCTCGCCAAGGTGACGGCCGCCTTCGACCTGCCCGCCGACGAGCTGCACCATCGCGGCGACCCGACCGACGTTTCACAGCGGAGCCGGTGATGGCCGAGCACCGCTCCCGGCAGCGGTACGCCGGCGAGGATCGATCTCCTGACCCTGTCTCGACCATCCGAACGGACGCGAAAGCCCCATGACGAACCCCACCGCGGACCTCACCGCTCTCCCACCGGTACGCGTGGAGCCCGACGCGCGGCAGCGCATCCGCAAAGCGCTGGCCGAGGCCGGCCGCCGGATCGCCGTGCTCGACGACGACCCCACCGGATCACAGACCGTGCACGACGTGGCCGTGGTGACCGCATTCGACCCCGACCAGATCGCCGCCGGCCTCGACGGACCCGGCTCAACCTGCTTCATCCTCACCAACACCCGCAGCATGGGCGAGGCCGACGCCGTCGCGCTGAACACCCGCGTCGGCCGCATGCTGTTCGAGCTGAGCCGCCGGCTGGGCACGCCCATCGACGTGATCAGCCGCAG
>DASRYP010000121.1:0-2256 GCA_035687165.1 Actinoplanes sp.
GTCAACCCATTCGAAGCCCCATCCGAGTTCACCGCGCTACCACGAACCACCGCGAGCACCCGATGACCAAGCCGCCGCGCGTCGGAGAGCCGCTCCAGCACCAGCATGCCCGCGCCCTCGGCCCAGCTGGTGCCGTCAGCCACGGCCGAGAACGCCTTGCAGCGGCCGTCGGAGGCCAGGCCCTGCTGGCGGTCGAACTCCACGAAGACGCCCGGGTTGGCCATCACCGTCACACCGCCGGCCAGCGCCAGCCCGCACTCGCCCGAGCGCAGCGAGCGGGCGGCCAGGTGCAGGGCGACCAGCGACGACGAGCAGGCCGTGTCGACGGTGAGGGCGGGACCCTGCAACCCGAGCACGTAGGCGATCCGGCCGGAGGCGACCGCGCTGACGGTGCCGGTCAGCAGGTGGCCCCCCAGCTCTGGCGGCGACTCGTGCAGCCGGGGACCGTAGTCCTGGGCGACCGTGCCGACGAAGACGCCGACGTTCTCGCCGCGCAGAGTGGTGGCGTCCAGGCCGGCCCGTTCGAGCGCCTCCCAAGACGTCTCGAGCAGCAGCCGCTGCTGCGGGTCCATGGCGAGCGCCTCGCGCGGCGAGATGCCGAAGAAGGCCGGGTCGAAGTCGGCCGCGTCGTGCAGGAAGCCGCCGTGCCGGACGGTACCGGGCAGGCGGTCGAGGTCCCAGCCGCGGTCGGCGGGCAGGCCGGTGATCGCGTCGCGGCCGGCGGCGACCAGCTCCCACAGCTCTTCAGGGGTGCCCACGCCGCCGGGGAAACGACAGGCCATGCCGACGATCGCGACCGGCTCGGCGGCGGCCGCCGGCTCGGCGGCGGCGACGTCCTCCTCGGCGGCGTGGCCGGCCAGGAAGTGCGCGAGCTCGGGCACCGTCGGGTGCCCGAAGATCGCGGTGATCGGTACGGCACGTCCGGTGGCCGTGGTGAGCCGGTTGCGCAGCTCGAGCGCGGTCAGCGAGTCGAGGCCGAGTTCCTTGAACGCCTTGCCCGTGTCGAGCGACGCCGGATCGGCCACCCCGAGCACGTCGGCGACCTGGTCGAGCACGACCTGGTGCAGCTCTTCCCGGACCGGCGGACGGTCGCGCCGTACCCGCTGCCGGACCGGACCGGCGTCGCGCAGCCTGGCCTCCCCGGCGCCGAACCAGTAGCGGGAACGCTGGAACGCGTACGTCGGGAGCGCGACTCGCGGCCCGTCGCCGAGCAGACCGGCGAGGTCGACGGCGAAGCCGTTGGCGTGCAACGACGCGAGCGCCGTGAGGAAGCGGCCGAGACTGCCCTTGGACCGCCGCAGCGTCCCGGTGGCGAGCACCTCGACCCCGGCCGACGCGGCGTTGGCCTCGACCATCGGGGTGAGCACGGGGTGCGGGGAGACCTCGACGAAGACCCGGAAACCCTCGTCGAGCAACAGCCGGTTCACGTCCGCGAACCGGACCGGCCGGCGCAGGTTCTCGTACCAGTACTCCGCCCCGAGCGTGCCGGTGTCGTGCTCGGCCGCGGTCGCGCTGGAGAAGAAACGCAGGCCGCCCGGCGCCGGGGCCAGCCCGGCGAGCTCGGCCGTCAGGGGCTCGTGCATGGGCTCGACCAGCGGGGTGTGCGAGGCGAACGAGTGCGGAAAGCGGCGGGTCCTGACCCCCTCGGCGGTGAGCTGCTCGATCATCTCCTCGAGCGCGTCCTCCTCGCCCGAGACCAGCACCGAGTCGGCGCTGTTGACGACCGCCAGATAGATCCGCCCGGCCCAGCGGGTGAGCCGGGGCGCCAGCTCCTCCGGCCCCACCGCGACGTTGGTCATGGTGGTGCGGGGTAGCAGCTCGTGGGCGATGCGGCTGCGCACCACGGCCACTCGGGCGGCGTCGGCGAGCGGGAGGGCGCCAGCCACGCAGGCGGCGGCGATCTCGCCGAGCGAGTGCCCGACCACGGCCTCCGGCTCCACGCCGTACGCGCGCCACAACGCCGCGATCGAGACGGCGATCGCGAACAAGACCGGCTGCAGCACCCGCACGTCGGTGAGTGCCGGGGCGCCGGGCTCCTCCTTCACGACGGCGAGCAGGTCCCAGTCGACGTGCTCGCGCAGGGCGGCGGCGCACTCGACCATCCGGTCCCGGAAGGCCGGCGCGGTGTCGAGCAGCTCGACCGCCATGCCCGGCCACTGCGCGCCCTGGCCGGAGAAGACGAACACGACGCCGCTGCGCGGGCGGGCCAGACCGGTCACGGTGGCGGCGGTGGGGCGGCCGCGGACGAGCCCGTCG
>DASRYP010000122.1:0-4074 GCA_035687165.1 Actinoplanes sp.
CGTCCGATGTACGGCAGTGGGCGGCCCAGCGGCCGAACCGGATCCAAGAGGACGAGCAGAAGTAGTCGGGCGCCGCGCGGTATCTGATCTTCTTGGGTCCCAGCATGCCAATCGTGCGGGGTCACTTGCCTTCCGCTCGAACCTAGGCCGCCGAGCCTTGCGATCAGGGGGCCGTTCGGCAATCGCCAGCGGCACGAAGCGCCCTCGACCGGCGGCATGGCCCGGGAGTTCCACGGCCGCAAATCTTCCTGTGGCCCGAAGGTAGCTCGTCTCGACTCCCAACGGGCAAGGATCTGGCAGAGAAGCTGCTCGCCGGGCGCGGTCGGTCTGAGGCTGTTCCGCTCGCACGCCAGTAGGCAATCGCCACATGAAGCGGGCGGCCGCGGTGTGCCGATCTCCGTTTCGGCTGGAGTCATGGCGCGGAGGCTGGAAGGACACCGAGATCAGGGGAGGCTCGCCATGACCGCCGACCGCAACCGGGTTGCCGATCGCCTTGTCGAGGCGCTGGAGAAGCAGGGGGTGGAGCGCGTCTTCGGCGTGCCCGGGGCGAAGGTCGACGCCGTGTTCGACGCGCTGCTGGACAGCGGGATCGTCACCGTCGTGTGTCGGCATGAGCAGAACGCGGCGTTCATCGCGGGGGCACACGGGCGGCTCACCGGCAACCCGGGGGTTGTCGTGGTCACCTCGGGGCCGGGTACCACCAACCTGGCGACCGGGTTGCTGACCGCTAACACCGAGCAGGACCCCGTGGTCGCGATCTGCGGGGCTGTGCCGCGGACCGACCGGTTGAAGCGGACTCACCAGTCGATGGACGCGGCCGCGATGCTCAAGACCGTCACCAAGTACACGGCCGAGGTGACCGACCCGGACGACGTGGTCGAGGCGGTCGCCAACGCTTTCCGGGCGGCGACCACCGAGCCGAAGGGGGCCGCCGCCGTGGTCGTCCCGAGTGACGTGCTCGCCGCTATCAACGAGCACCAACTGCCCCGGCACACCTGGGCGCCGGAGGCAGGACGGGCGCCCGACTTCGCGATTCAGCAGGCGGCCGAGCTGATCCGGGCCGCGGAGAAGCCGGTGCTGCTGGTCGGTATGCGGGCCGCCGACCCGGATTCGGTGGCGGCGATTCGTGCGCTTGTCCGGGCCACTGGTCTTCCGGTCGTGGAGACCTTCCAGGCTGCGGGGACCGTGTCGGTCGAGCTCGAGGATCAGTACGCCGGGCGGGTCGGCCTGTTCCGCAACCAGCCGGGCGACATCCTGGTCTCGAAGGCCGACGTGCTGGTCACGATCGGCTACGACGCTGTGGAGTATGACCCCCGGCTGTGGAACCTGGGCGGCCCGCGCACCATTGTGCACCTCGACTCCCTCGCCGCGTACCTCGACAACCACTACTACCCGGACGTGGAGCTGCGCGGCACCGTCGCCGGCACCGTCGCCGCGCTCACCCCGCTGCTGTCCCGGGTGTCGGCCGGCCCGGCGCTGAAAGCCGACCTGGCCGAGGCCCGCCGCGGGCTCGCCGCCATCGACGACGCTGCCCGGGGCGCGTCGCACGGCACGAACGGTCTCAACCCGGCGCGGGTGGTGCTGCTGCTGCGCGATCTGTTGCCCGAGGAGACCACGGTGACCTGCGACATCGGCTCGGTCTACATCTACATGGCCCGGCATTTCCGGGTGCATGAGCCGCGCCAGTTGCTCTTCAGCAACGGCCAGCAGACGCTCGGGGTCGCGCTGCCGTGGGCGATGGCGGCGACCCTCGTACGTCCGGGCACTCCGGTTGTCTCGGTCTCCGGCGACGGCGGCTTTCTCTTCTCGGCGCAGGAGCTGGAGACCGCCAACCGGCTCGGCCTGAACTTCGTGCACATCATCCTGCGGGACAACACGTACAACATGATCGCTTTCCAGGAGGAGCTCAAGTACGGCCGTACGTCGGGGGTGCAGCTCGGCGACTACGGCACCCCGGAGTTGGCGGCCGCGTTCGGCGCGCAGGGGTTCCGGCCTACCACCGAGGACGGGTTCATCGAGGCGGTCCGTAACGCGCTCGCGGCCGACGGCCGGTCCATCATCGACGTGCCGGTCGACTACAGCCACAACACCGACCTCGGCGCGATCCTGCCGGCGGGGGCGTTCGAATGACGATGCTCGACCACCTCCGCGAGCACCACGACCGCGGGATGTTCCAGAGCTCGACCGTGAGTAAGTAGGAGAAGCCGTACCCCGGGCTCCTGCCGGCGATCAGGCGAGGTCGGCCGATCAGGCGAGGTCGGCCGATCAGGCGAGGTCGGCGATCGCCTCGGCCGAGGCGGGCAAGCCGGGCTGAGACGAGGACACCCAGCGGCGGGGTACGCGCGTACCGATGCCGGTGAGGATCTCGTGCGGGCTGGTTCCGGCCCAGCGGGCCCAGTCGCCGACGGTCGGTTCGCCGGACGTGCCGGGCCCGAACACGGTCACGGTGTCGCCGGCGCGGACGTGCAGGGCTCCGACGTCGACGACGATCTGGTCCATCGCGATCCGGCCGACCACCGGGCAGCGGACGCCGTGCACGCTGATCTCGGCCTGGCCTGCGGCGCCGCGTGGGATGCCGTCCGCGAAGCCGACCGGCACCAGGGCCAGGTTCGTCTCCCGGTCGGTGATGTGGTCGGGCCCGTACGAGACACCGCTGCCGGCCGGGACGCGTTTGGTCAGGACCACCGTCGCCTGCAAGGTCATGGCCGGGCGGAGGCCGAAACTGCGGCCGGGCACGGGTTCGACGCCGTAGAGCGCGATCCCGGTCCGGACGAGGTCGAAGTGCGTATCGGGGAGCTGCAGGACGGCGGCGGAGTTCGCGAGGTGGGTCAGCGGCGCGGTGAGGCCACCGTCGGCGGCCAGCGCGCGGGCGCCGGCGAACGCGTCCAGCTGCCGGTGCAGCCCGGGGTCGGTGGGGTCCTCGGCCTGCGCCAGGTGCGACCAGATCCCCCGTACGCTGATCCGCTGTCGACCTTGAAGTTTGGCGGCCACCGTCACGAGGTGCTGCCACTCGTCGGCCGTGGCGCCGCCGCGGGACAGGCCGGTGTCCGCCTTGAGGTGCACGAACGCCGTACGGCCGGTGCGTTCGGCTGTCTCCGCCAGCGTCTCCAGGGCGGCCGGCGAGCTGACCGACACGTCGACGTCGAGTTCCAGCGCCCGGTCGAGGGCTTCCGACGGCGAGTAGAGCCAGAGAAGCAGCGGAGCGGTGATGCCGTCCGCGCGCAGGGCCAGCGCCTCCGGCAGGGATGTCACGCCGAGCCAGGAGGCGCCGTTGGCCAGCGCGGTCCGGGCGACCGCGGTCGCGCCGTGGCCGAAAGCGTTGGCCTTGACGACAGCCATGAGTTGCACGCCGGCCGCTGCCCGGGTGAGCAGCCGGGTGTTGTGGGCGACCGCGCCGAGGTCGACGATCGCCTCCGCGAGCCCGGTCATCGGCCGGCCAGGGCCGTGTTCAGCAGGTGGTCCAGCAGGCCGGAGTAGGAGATGCCGACCGCCTGCCAGATCCGCGGGAACTGCGACAGCTCGGTCAGGCCCGGCATGGTGTTCACCTCGTTGAGGACCGGAACCGTCCGGCTGCCGACCCGGGTGAGGAAGAAGTCCGCGCGCAGCAGGCCGGCGCAGCCGAGAGCCTCGAAAACTCGGCGAGCGGTTCTCGTCAGCAGACCGGCGTCCACCGGATCGAGACCTGCCGGGATCACGAACTCGGCCGCGCCGGCCTGGTACTTGGCCTCGAAATCGAAGAACTGGCTGCCGGCGCCGACGTTGATCTCCAACGGCGGTCCGGCGATCACCCGGCCGCCGGGCTGCTGCAGCAGGCCGATGTCGATCTCGCGGCCGGGGACCGCGGCCTCGACCAGCACCTTGCTGTCCCACTCCCGCGCGGCGGCGATCGCCCCGTCCAGGTCGGCCCAGTCGTCGACCCGGGAGACGCCCACGCTGGAACCGCCGCGGGCCGGTTTGACGAAGACCGGCAGACCCAGCCGTACGCGGTCGGACGTGCTCACCTCGGTTTCGCCTGCCCGCAGCACGACGGAGTCGGCCACCGCGATGCCCTCGGCGGCGACGATCTTCTTGGTG
>DASRYP010000123.1:0-3833 GCA_035687165.1 Actinoplanes sp.
CCGCCGGCTGCGAATGGCCTCGTTCAGCTCCTCTTTTGTCCGCACGCGACCGACCCTATCGGGCCGGGGCGGCCTATTTCCGGCGCCGGGGCGGGCCGGGGCGGCGGGACGCTCGCAGCCAGTTCCGGCGGCGGACGAGACAGCGCGACCGGAGCCTACGCATTGACGGCCCGCCGGCCGGTGTCATCGGTCTTCCGCCGCGACGGGTACGGGACGAGGTTGTCGGGGGTGTCGTCGACGGGGGTGTTCCAGCCGCGCCGGGTGTCTACCGGCTCGGTGGGCAGCTTGACGAGGATGAAGTCACCCTGCGCCGGGAAGAGCGTGCGCCCGGGGACGCGGGCCAGTTCGGCGGCGATCGCGCGGCAGTCCCGGCTGAGCAGGCGCAGGGTCTCCTCGCACTCCTCCTCGCCCGCGCCGCGCGACAGATCGAAGTAGGACGCGCTGTGCGCCCCCTTGCGCAGGATCGAGGTGTCGATTCCGGTCCCCGCCATCGCGACTCCCTAACGCCGTCACCGGCCGCGCCGCTCCGCCGGGGCGCGCGCCGCTCGACAGTACGAAGGGGGCGGGCGAAGGGTTCAGGTATTTCCCAGCGACGATGTCGCAATAGTTGTTTACGCAGGTAGGAAGCGTTTCACATGCCTTAGGTGTCACGGGGTTCTGCATAGTGACCTAGATCACTCCGCCGGGAAGCCCCTGCTCGGCGCCGGTACACGAAGGACTGATCGGCCGCACCACGCGAAAATGTCGGACCCCGCCCGTACGTTCGATCACATGACCCAAAGCATTCGGTTGACGGCGGAAGGTGACGCCGACGCGGCGGCCGTTCTCCGCACCCAGAGCGAGGTGGAGGCGCGCATCCGTGCCATCTGCTTCAAGACCGGTCCCCCTACGCTGATCGGCGCCGAACTGGAATGGACCTTGCACGACAGCGCGGCGCCCGAAGCGCCGCTGGCCGTCGAGACGCTGCGGCAGGCGCTCGGGTGGCACACCCCGGCGACGCTCGGCTCGCCGCACCCGCCGCGCTCCCTCCCCGCCGGGGGCACGATCAGCGTCGAGCCCGGCGGCCAGGTCGAGATCTCCTCCGCGCCCGCAGCCTCCCTGACCGTGCTGCACGCCGCCGTCGAGGCCGACCGGGCCTACCTGACCGCCCTGCTCGAGTCCGCGGGCCTCACCCTCGGGGCGCACGGCATCGACCCCCACCGCACGCCCCGGCGCCTCGTGCGCACCCCGCGCTACGACGCGATGGAGCGGGCGTTCGACGCCCGCGGCGACGACGGCCGCGTGATGATGTGCAGCACCGCGGGCCTGCAGGCCTGCCTCGACGCCGGCACCGAGAGCGAGCTGGCGCTGCGCTGGGCCACCGTCACGGCGCTCGGGCCCCCGCTGCTGGCCGTGTTCGCCACCTCGCGCCGCCACGCCGGCCGCGACACCGGCCTCGCCTCGGCCCGCATGGCCACCTGGTGGGCGATGGACCCGCGGCTCACCCACCCCGTCGGCGTCCCCACCCCGCGCTCCTCCGCGGACCCGGCATTCTCCGCGGACCCGGCTGGTGACTGGGTGCGATACGCCCTCGCGGCCCCGCTCACCTGTGTGCGACGCGACGGCGGCTGCTGGGACGCGCCGGCCGGCGCCACGCTCGGCGACTGGGCCCGGGGCGCGTTCCCCCTGGCGCTGACGATCGCCGACGTCGACTACCACTTGAGCACCCTCTTCCCGCCCGTGCGCCCGCGTGGCTACCTCGAGGTGCGCTACCTAGACGCCCAGCCCGGCGGGGACTGGATCACCCCGGTCGCGGTGCTGAGCGCGCTGCTCTCCGATTCGCGGACCACGAGCGCCGCGCTCGACCTGGCGCTGCCGACCGCGGGCCGCTGGGTCGAGGCCGCCCGCTGCGGCCTGACCGACCCCGAGCTGCACCGCGCCGCCACCACGCTCCTCGATCTGGCCGCCCGGCATCTCGACGACGCCGGGCCGGAACTGCGCGACCGCATCACCCAGACCATCGATCGGCGGCTCGCCGACGCCCACGGGGAGACGCGATGACGATAGAGACCGAGCGGCTCCGCGACCGGGTCGCCGCCGAGCTGATCCGCACCCGCGACCGCACCACCCTGCTCACCGAGGCCGTCGACGAGGACGACCTCGTACGCCAGCACTCGCCCCTCATGTCGCCGCTGGTCTGGGACCTGGCCCACGTCGGCAACCAGGAGGAGCTCTGGCTGGTGCGCGACGTCGGCGGCCGCGAACCGGTGCGCCGCGACATCGACGAGCTGTACGACGCCTTCAAGCACGCCCGGCGCGACCGGCAGTCGCTGCCGCTGCTCACCCCCGGCGAGGCCCGGCGATACGTCGCCCAGGTGCGCGACAAGGCACTCGACGTGCTCGGCCGGGCCCGCCTCGATCAAGGTCGTCGCCTGGTCACCGACGGGTTCGCCTTCGGCATGATCGTGCAGCACGAGCAGCAGCACGACGAGACCATGCTCGCGACTCACCAGTTGCGCTCGGGGCCGCCCGTTCTCTCGTCGTCCCCGACCCCGGCCCCGGCCGCGCCGATCACGGGCGAGGTGTTCGTGCCCGGCGGCCCGTTCACGATGGGCACCGACAGCGAGGCGTGGGCGCTCGACAACGAGCGGCCCGCCCACCAGGTCGACGTGCCCGCCTTCCACATCGACCGGGCGGCGGTCACCAATGCCGCCTATGCGGCGTTCATCGACGCCGGCGGCTACGACGACCCGCGCTGGTGGAGCCCGGCCGGGTGGGACCACCGGCAGGAGGCCGGACTCACCGCGCCGCAACACTGGCAGCGCGACGGCGGCGGATGGGCAGCCACGACGTTCGGCCGCACGGCCCCGATCGGGCCCGACGAGCCGGTCGTCCACGTCTGCTTCCACGAGGCCGAGGCGTTCGCGCGCTGGGCCGGCAAGCGACTGCCCACCGAGGCCGAGTGGGAGAAGGCCGCCCGCTACGACCCGGTCTCCCGGCGCTCACGCCGCTTCCCGTGGGGCGACGACCCGCCGTCGCCGCAGCACGCCAACCTGGGACAACGCCACCTGCGGCCCGCCGCGGCCGGTGCCTTCCCCGCCGGGGTCTCGGCGCTCGGCGTGCACCAGCTCCTCGGCGATGTGTGGGAGTGGACGTCGAGTGACTTCCACGGCTACCCCGGCTTCGCCCCGTTCCCCTACCGCGAATACTCCGAGGTCTTCTTCGGACCCGACTACAAGGTGCTGCGCGGCGGTTCGTTCGGCACCGACCGGTCGGCCGTCCGGGGCACGTTCCGCAACTGGGACTACCCGATCCGCCGCCAGATCTTCAGCGGCTTCCGCTGCGCGCGGGACGCCTGATGTGCCGCCACCTCGCCTACCTCGGCCCGCCCGTCCCGCTGTCCCGCCTGCTCTTCGAGCCGCCGCACTCGCTGTCGCGCCAGTCGTGGGCACCGCGGGACATGCGAGGTGGCGGCACGATCAACGCGGACGGTTTCGGCATCGGCTGGTACGCGCCCGGCGGTCCGGTGCGCTACCGCCGCGCCACTCCGCTGTGGAGCGACGCGACCCTGCCCGCGCTGGCGGCCTCCGTCAGTGCGGGCGGGATGCTCGCCGCGGTGCGCAGCGCCACCGTCGGCATGCCGGTGACCGAGAGCGCGGCCGCGCCGTTCGCCGAGGGCGACTGGCTGTTCAGCCACAACGGGGTCGTCGCCGGCTGGCCCGGCTCGGTCGCCAAGCTTGCCTCCACACTTCCGCCCGTCGATCTGCTGACGCTCGACGCCCCGACCGACGCGGCGCTGCTCTGGGCCGTGGTCCGCGACCGGCTGCGCCGGGGCACCGGCCCGCGCGAGGCGG
>DASRYP010000124.1:0-3293 GCA_035687165.1 Actinoplanes sp.
CGTCGAGGTCGGGCAGCTCGCCCAGGGCGTGCCGGGTGAGCAGGCAGGCGCCGAGCGCGGTCCCCTCCGGGCTGTCGGCGACCGAGACCGGCAGGTCGAGCGCGGCCGCGAGCACCCCGACCCAGAGCTCCGACGCGACCGCGCCGCCCGTGGCCCGTACCGCCGTGACCGCGATGCCCTCGGCCGTGAACGAGTCGCGGACCAGCGCGAGCTGTTGGCACACCCCTTCGACGGCGGCCCGCACCAGGTGGGCACGGCCGTGCTCGCGGCGCAGTCCCAGGTAGGCGCCGCGCAGCCCGGACCGCCACCACGGCGCCCGCTCGCCGAGCAGGTAGGGCAGGCAGAGCAGCCCGTCGCTGCCGGCCGGCGCCCCCTGCGCCTCGACGAGCAGGGCCGCGTCGCGCTCGTCGGCGTCCTCCCCCTCGGCGCCCGGCCGCTCGAAGCCGGCGGCGAAGCTCTGCCCCGCCCACCGCACGACCGACCCGGCGTTGTTGACCGCCCCGCCGATCACCCAGCGGTCCTCGGTCAGCGCGTAACAGAACAGCCGCCCCGCCTCGTCGGACGTGGGCCGGTCGACCACGGTCCGCACGGCGCCGCTGGTGCCGAGCGACACGGCCGCGACCCCGGCGGGCGTGGCGCCGACCCCGAGGTTGGCGAGCGGTCCGTCGGCCGCGCCGATGATCAGCGGTGTCTCCGGGTCGAGCCCCGCCGCCCGCGCGATCCCGGCCCGCAGCCGCAGCCGGGTGGTGGTCGGCAGCACCTCGGCCAGCTGCCCCGCGCGTACCCCCGCGATCTCGAGGGCCTCCGGGTCCCAGCGCCGCTCGTGGATGTCGTAGAGCCCGGTGCCGCTCGCGATCGAGAGATCCACCACGTACGGGCCCTCGGCCAGCGCCGCCACGACCAGTTCCTTCACGCCGCCCCACCGCGGCGTCGCCCGCAGCGTCTCCGGGTCGTTCTCGCGCCACCAGGCGAGCTTGGTCAGCGGCGACATCGGGTGCACGGGCGTGCCGGTACGGGCCTGCAGCCGCCGGCCCCGCCCGGCCGCGGCGATCCGGTCGCTCTGCGCCCCGGCCCGCGCATCGGCCCAGGTGACCAGCGGCCCGAGCGGCACCCCGGCAGCGTCCATCGGCAGCACACCGTGCAGGAAGCCGCTGAGCCCGATCCCGGCGACCCGGTCCCCGTTCTCATGGCAGGCGGCGGCGACGTCGACGAGGGCCTTGACCGCCGCGTCGCGCAGGGCCAGGGGGTCGAGCTCGGCGCGTCCCGATCCCGGCACCGACAGCGGATAGTGGACGCTGGTCAGCGCGCGAATCGTCCCGTCGGGCCCGGCCGCCACCCCCTTGGTCGCGGTGGTTCCGGTGTCGATCCCGATCACGACGTCCATGCGCGCCCCTCGTTCCTGTCGGTCCTGCCGGCTCTGTCGGTCCTGCCGGCTCTGTCGGCTCTGTCGGCCCCGTCGACTCTGTCCCAACCTAGAGGGCGGTGCGGGTCAGGCCGAGGGAAGGCCGACCCGGCGGATCACCATCCAATCGCCGTCCTCGTCCGACCAGGCCCGGCGGATTGACCAGAGCCTTACGGGCGTACGCCTCGGGAGCGCCCTCGATCCCCGCCACCGCACGTTCATCCGCTCGAGCACTTCCCGCAGCAGGCCTCGACCGCGTACCGGTCCCCCGTCAGCAGGTAGGCGACGCGCAGCAGACCGGTCGACCGGCTCGGCACAAAGTCGTCGATCCCCACACCCGGCCCATCGGCCATCCCCGTCGTCTCCCCCTGGTCGCCGTCGCCCTTCCAGGACAACCGGCGAGCGGGAAACGTCGCATCAGAGGCCGATCAATTTCGCGTACGCCTCCCGCAGCGCGTCGAAGCTGTACTGCCGGGCCGCCTGCCCCCGGACGACACCGTGCGGCTCACCGTCGAGCAGGCGCTGCAGCACGACGACGCAGAGGTGCCACCCGGTGGCGACCGAGGCGGGGTCGGTCGGCTCGACGAGGGTGTGGTGCAACGTCAGCCGAGTGCCCTGTCCCGACGGTTCCAGCTCCCACCGCAGCAGGTCCGCCCCCCACGTGTATTCGAGCACCTCGGGCGGTTCGACCACCCGCACCACGGCCGGCAGGTCGAGCCGCTCGTCCCCGTCGACCATCGTCAGTGTGGTCCCGCCCGGCTGGTTCAGGTCGCTCGCCGCGCTGAACGGCGCCCACTGGTCGAGCTCGGCCGGCTCGGTCAGCGCCTCCCACACCACGTCGGGCGGTTGCCGAAGCTCCCGCACGAAGATCAACGTCCACGCCTCCCCGCCGCTCGCCAGGCACGCCCCCTCGGCCGCCCCCAGTTCCAGACTCATCACTCGTCCCCCTTGCTGCCGAGGTGGCGTTCCAGCGCGCCGAGGTGTTTCGTCCACATGCGGCGGTAGGGCGCCAGCCAGGCGTCCAGCTCCTGGAACGCCTCAGGTTCGAGCCGGTAGACCCGCTGCTGCGCCCGCACCCGCGCCCGCACGACACCCGCCTCCCGCAACACCCGCAGATGCTTGGACACCGCGGGCTGGCTGAGTCGCAACGCCACCACCAGCTCCGACACCGTGCACTCCCGCAGCCGCAGCGCATCGACAATCCGCCGTCGCGTCGGCTCAGCGATAGCCGCCAGAGCATCCACGCCACCAACATGCCACGCCCGTTATATAACCGTCAAGGCATGTGCGCGTTCGCAGACCGGTCGAGCTTCGGCGAGCCGCTTGACCGCGTACTCGTCGTCCCAGCAGACTGCGGCTTCCCAGGCGGCCGACGCTTGCGCGGCGATGTCGTGCGCGCCGTCGTCAAGGCCGGCGGCATGGCCGGGCAGCACAAGATCGAGGTCCGGGACGTCGACGTGTGACTCGTCCCAGTCGATTACTCCGGACAGTAAATCCCGCTCACGGCCCCTCAAATCTCAAATCTCACCCAACGCGACATTCATGAGTATCGACCGACTTTTGGATGTCCCTCCTGACGGGGAATCGCTTTGGTATTTGGTCGAGCAATTGGTTGAGGTCGGTCCTGAATGGTTTCCGAGGTTGGCATGATCAGCTATTAGCGGGTGGTGTGCGGGCGCGGGATAATCGGTGCATGCGGTACCAGCAGCTTCAGTTTTTTACCCGGCCGGAAACCGTGGCGATGCGTGATCGCACGAAAGCGCGTAACTATTCTGCGGAGAAGGAGGAATTCCGGCGGGATCATGCGCGTCGGCGGCAGTGGGGTCTTGTTCGGCGGCATGCGCAGAAGTTGTGCCGGTCGCACGGGTGCACCGGGAAGTGCGCCGAGGTG
>DASRYP010000125.1:0-4319 GCA_035687165.1 Actinoplanes sp.
ACCATGACGACACGAGGACCCGATTCACCGACGTCCGATATCAGCTCCACCGCGACGGCATCCGCATCTGGTCCGACGAGGGAGAGCTGGTCGTCACCGACGTCCTGATGACGCAGGCCTACCGGCAGAGGCCGGCCACAACGTAAAAATCGAAGGGGTCCTGGGCTGATAAAACCCAGGACCCCTTCGCCGTACGTGGCTCAGCCGCGCGACACCACGAGCTCGTTCTTGCCGTCGCCCAGTTCGACGACGACCGCGTCACCGTCCCGGATCTCGCCCGCCAGCAACGCCTTGGCCAGCGCGTCCCCGATCGTCGACTGCACGAGCCGCCGCAGCGGGCGAGCGCCGTAGATCGGGTCGTACCCGTGCTCGCCCAGCCAGTCGACCGCCGGCGCCGTCACCTGGAGAGTGAGCCGCCGGTCGGCGAGCCGGCTACGCAGCCGGCCGAGCTGGATGTCGACGATCGCCGTCAGGTCCTCCCTGGTCAGCGCGTGGAACACCACGATGTCGTCGAGCCGGTTGAGGAACTCGGGCTTGAAGTGCCCGCGCACCACGGCCAGCACCTCGTCCCGCCGCTCCTCGTCGCCCAGCGTGATGTCGGCGGTCTGCGAGCCCAGGTTCGAGGTGAGCACCAGGATCGCGTTCCGGAAGTCGACCGTACGGCCCTGCCCGTCGGTCAGCCGCCCGTCGTCGAGCACCTGGAGCAGCACGTCGAAGACGTCCGGGTGAGCCTTCTCGACCTCGTCGAGCAGGACCACGCTGTACGGGCGGCGGCGCACCGCCTCGGTGAGCTGCCCGCCCTCCTCGTACCCGACGTATCCGGGCGGGGCGCCGACCAGCCGAGCAACCGAGTGCTTCTCGCCGTACTCGCTCATGTCGATGCGGACCATCGCGCGCTCGTCGTCGAAGAGGAACCCGGCGAGTGCCTTGGCCAGCTCGGTCTTGCCGACACCGGTAGGGCCGAGGAAGAGGAAGCTGCCGGTCGGCCGGTCGGGGTCGGCGATACCGGCTCGGGCCCGGCGCACCGCGCTCGCCACCGCGGCGACCGCCTCGGCCTGGCCGACGACCTTGTCCCGCAGGGACTCCTCGATGCGCAGCAGCTTGGCGGTCTCGCCCTCCATCATCCGGCCGGCCGGGATGCCGGTCCACGCCGAGATGACCTCGGCGATGTCGTCGGCGCCGACCTCCTCCTTGACCATCGGCGGCTCGTCGGTGACCTCCTCGTCGGCCGCCGACGCGGTGGCCAACTCCTGCTCCAGCGCGGGGATCTCCTGGTACTGCAGGCGGGACGCCTTCTCCCAGTCGGCGTCGCGCTGCGCCCGGTCGAGCTCGGCGCGGACCTCGTCGAGCTGCTTCTTGATCTCGCCGACCCGGTTGAGGCCGCCGCGCTCGCGCTCCCAGCGGGCGTTGAGCGCGGTCAGCTCCTCCTCACGGTCGGCCAGGTCACGGTCGAGGCGGGCGAGCCGGTCACGGGAAGCCGGATCGGTCTCCTTCTCCAGGGCCAGCTTCTCGATCCGCATCCGGTCGACCTGGCGCTGGAGCTGGTCGAGCTCGACCGGCTGGGAGTCGATCTCCATGCGCAGCCGGGACGCGGCCTCGTCGATCAGGTCGATCGCCTTGTCGGGCAGGAACCGGTCACTGATGTAGCGGTCGGCGAGGCTGGCCGCGGCGACCAGGGCGGCGTCGGTGATCTGCACCCGGTGGTGCGCCTCGTAGCGGCCCTTGAGCCCACGCAGGATGCCGATGGTGTCCTCGACCGTGGGCTCGCCGACCACGACGGGCTGGAAGCGCCGTTCGAGGGCCGGGTCCTTCTCGATGTGCTCGCGGTACTCGTCCAGCGTGGTCGCGCCGACCATGCGCAGCTCACCGCGGGCCAGCATCGGCTTGAGCATGTTGCCGGCGTCCATCGAGCCCTCGCCCTTGCCGGCGCCGACGACCGTGTGCAGCTCGTCGAGGAACGTGACGACCTGGCCGTTGGAGTTGCGGATCTCCTCGAGCACGCTCTTGAGCCGCTCCTCGAACTGGCCGCGGTATTGCGCGCCGGCCACCATCGCGCCGAGGTCGAGCGAGACCAGCTTCTTGTCGCGCAGGGTCTCGGGCACGTCACCGGCCACGATGCGCTGTGCCAGGCCCTCGACGATCGCGGTCTTGCCGACGCCGGGCTCACCGATCAGCACGGGGTTGTTCTTCGTCCGGCGGGAGAGCACCTGCACGACGCGGCGGATCTCGGCGTCGCGGCCGATCACCGGGTCGATCTTGCCGTCGCGGGCCAGTGCGGTCAGGTCGACGCTGTATTTCTCGAGCGCTTTGTAGGTCTGCTCGGGGTCGGTCGTGGTCACCCGCCGCTCCCCGCCGCGCACCTGGGGGAACGCGGCGACCAGGGCCTCCTCGGTGGCGCCGACGTCCTGGAGCGCGCGGCCCACCGCCCCGCCGACCCGGGCCAGGCCGGCCAGCAGGTGCTCGGTCGAGATGTACTCGTCGCCGAGCGGCTGGGCGATCAGCTCGGACTCGCCGATCGCGTTCACGAACTCGCGGGCGAGGCTGGGCTCGGCAGTGCTCGCACCCCGGGCGGACGGCAACTGCTCGACGGCGCGCAGGGCGACCCGGCGTACGTCGGCGGGGTTGGCCCCCACCGCACGCAACAATGCCGGGGCCGTCGAGCCGCCGGTGTCCAGCAGCGACAGCAGCATGTGCCACGGCTCGACGGTGGCGTGCCCGCGCCGCCCGGCGTCGGCGACCGCCCCCGTGATCACGTCGCGGCTCTTGGTGGTCAAACGTTCGGCGTTCATCTGCTCCCCTGATCAACTCACCGCAGACTTGAGCGTATTCCACTCAACTCTATGCCCGCAGGCGGCCGTCGACAACGCGAGGCCGTGACAGTGCCCACGAGAAGATCCACCAGGCCGGGTGGCGTCGTAACGTAGCGAATCATGCCCGTACCACCCCCGGCGTACGACAAAGTGTCGCGGCGCCTGATCCCGCTCGCCCTGATCTTCATCGCGGTCGGCATCGGCACCTCCTTCGTCGGCCCGTTCCTCGCCCTTTTCCTCAGCGACGGCATCCATGCCGGCCCGGTCAAGACCACCGTCTTCCTGATCGTCACGCCGCTCGCCGGCGTGTTCGCGTCGTGGCTGGTCGGCCGCATCTCCGACCGCCGGCCGATCCGCCGCAAGCTGCTGCTGATCGCCGCGCTGGCCGGGATGGTCGGCGCCGCGCTGACCTCCTTCGTCCGTGACTACTGGGTGCTCTTCGCGCTCACCAGCACGCTCACGGCACTCGCCGGGACGCTTTTCCCGCAGAGCTTCGCGTATGCCCGGCAGGTACTGCGGCAGGGTGATCCGAAGCGTGCCGCGATGGGGATCAGCAGCCTGCGCATGCTCTTCTCGGTCGCCTGGGTGGCTGGGCCGCCGCTGGCCGCCCTCCTGCTCACCCATGGCGGGTTCGCCTATACGTATGGCCTGGTCGCGGTCATGTATCTGATCGCCGCGCTGATCGTGCTGCGTGGGCTGCCCGAGGTCAACGGCCCGGCCGGGTACGGCGAGGACGTCGAGATCCGTACGCCGGAGGCACCGCGGTCGCCGATCGTCCTGCTGGTCGCCGGCTTCACCGTCGTGCAGACCACGATGACCCTGGGCGTCCAGGCTATGCCGCTCTTCGTCAGCACGAACCTCGGCGGCACGATCGGCCAGGCCGGTCTCGTCCTCGGGCTCTGCGCGGCGCTCGAGATCCCGCTGCTGCTCGGCTTCGGCGTGCTCGGCTCTCGGCTGCCACTGCGGAGGTTGATCCTCATCGGCGTCTGCTTCGGCATCGCGTACCAGGTCATCGCGGTCCTCGCGGGCTCGGTGTGGGTGCTGGCCGGGGCGCAGATCCTGAACGCCACCTTCATCGCGGCCGTCGGCGGTCTGAGCATCACTTACATGCAGGACCTGATGCCGGGCCACCCGGGCCGGGCCACCACGCTGATCACCAACACCTTCCCGATCGGTCAGATCCTGGCCGCGCCGGTGTTCGGACTGGCCCAGCGCTTCGACTACCGGCTCGCGTACGGGGCGAATCTCGCTCTCTGCGTGCTCGGACTCGCGCTGATCATTCTCGCCCGGCGCGGACGGCGAATCGTCCCGGAAGTGCCCCGCGAGGCGTTGTCGGTCAGAACCGTGTGACGGCTGAGTTACCGTCGTCGCCGGTCGGGCCGTCGCGTCAGGTATCGAACCTCGGTTTGAGCCCAGGGATGCTCAAAGCTACTGGCCGGTATCCGATTGTGAGCTTTTGCCACTTCCGTAGGACCTCGTGGGCGCGCTACGGTTCCCCACCGACAATTA
>DASRYP010000126.1:0-2000 GCA_035687165.1 Actinoplanes sp.
CGGCCGGGGACTGGGTCTGATCGAGGAGCTGAGCGACTCGTGGGGCACCGATCCGACCGTGCGGGGCACGACTGTCTGGTTCGAGATACTCCTCGCGGGCACCCGTACGGATTGACGGACGTGGCTGGAACCGCTTCCATAATCGGCAAATTGATGACCCGTTAACGCTCGTGTGATGCGCAACCTACAGCCAGTTACTTAAGGTAGCGAAAAGACGTTCTAAAGCGGACATTGAACCCCAGGGTAGTGACGGCCCGTATAGATTGCCGTAGAGTCATCGCCATTCGGGGACGTCCACGTTGGAGCGGTATATGCGGATCAGAGGCTTTGCGCCGTCGACTCCCTGCTGGGTCGAGCTCACGACATCTCACCCTGACGATGTCGCGGGGTTCTATGCCGGACTCTTCGGCTGGCAGGTCGAGGGTGATCGATTCCTGCTCGACGGCCGCGCGGTGGCCGGCATCGCCCGCACGAGGCCGGAGCGGCCCGCCGAGACCCAGGGCTGGCTGACCTATCTGGCCGCGCCCGACCTGGGGCCGACCGTCGAACGCGTGATTAGCGCCTTCGGCCGGCAGTTGACCAGGATCGAGGACCGTCAGGGCGCCCGCACCGCGGTCATGTCCGACTCCTCCGGTGCGGTCTTCGGGCTGTGGCAGGCCGCCGGGTTCGCCGGCACCCAGGTGCGCGGCGAGCCGGGCACGATGGAGTGGTCCGACCTGCTCACCGGCGACATCGCCACGGCCACCGCGTTCTACGGATCGGTCTTCGGCTGGACACTGACCGACGAGTTCGGCAGCCGCGAGTGGCTGAGCGAGGCGCACGACTCGGTGGCCGGTCTGATCGCGGGGCGTTACGACGTCCGCTGGCAGCCGTCGTTCCAGGTGGCCGACACCACCGAGGCCATCGACCGGTGCGCCGGGCTGGGTGGCCGGGTCCTCGCCGGGCCGGTCGAGATGGGCCTGGGCAGCTACGTCGAGATGGTCGACCCGCTGGGTGCGCCCTTCGCGATCACCGCGCCGGTGCATCGCCCGGTCGAGCTGAGCGTGGCTTACAACGACATCATCGGCATGGAGTTGACGTACGGAGGGTAAGGGAACAGGCGTTCGAATACTTCCCGCGGAGAGGCGCGCGACGATCGACGAGCTGCGGGAAAAGACCGGCCGAGGCCGGTAATCACGGAGGGCCGGCCGAGCGCCGGCCCTCCGTTTTCGCGCCCACTGTCAACCGAGGTTGACGATGGCCGGTCGTCAACGTAAGTTGACAGCATGACCGAAGCAACGGACCTCGCCGCGGCGGCGAGCAGCGCTGACCCCCGGGTCGGCCTGCGCGCAGTCGTGGCGCTGCGCCGCCTCCTCGAGGGCCTCGAGCATCTCCAGGTGGCCAACGCACGCCGCAAAGGCTGGTCCTGGCAGGAGATCGCCGACGCGCTCCAGGTGACCCGCCAGGGCGTACACAAGAAGCACGCGCGCCTCATGCCGGCGCAGGACCCACGGGAGGACTGAAAGATGTTCGAACGATTCACCGCCGGCGCGCGCGCCGCCGTCACCAACGCCCAGACCGAGGCCCGCGACCTGCACCACGACCACATCGGCACCGAACATGTCCTGCTCGCCCTGCTGGCCGAGCCCGAGGGCGCGGTCGCCCGATCGCTACGGCCCTACGACGTCGACGCCGAGGCCGTGCGGGCCGACGTCGTACGCCGCATCGGCGGTCATACCGACCAGGGCCCGATCCTCAGCGACGCCGACGCCGAGGACGCGGCGGCACTCAAGGCGATCGGCATCGACCTGGCCGCGGTGCGCGAGGCGATCGAGACGAACTTCGGGGCCGGGGCACTCAACCTGCCCCGCCGCCCCGAGAAGCGGAAGCGCGGGTTCCTCGGCCTGTTCCCGACGACCGGCGGGCACATCCCCTTCACCAACCGCAACAAGAAGGTCCTCGAACTGTCGCTGCGCGAGGCCCTCCGACTCAAGCAGAAATTCATCGCGCCCGAGCACATC
>DASRYP010000127.1:0-2976 GCA_035687165.1 Actinoplanes sp.
GCGCTCGCCGGGGCCGCGGATACCAGGCCGGGCCGCCGGGTTGGGGATAGAGCGGGGACAGGTCGGCGCCCTGCACGTCGAGAGCCACCCAGGCGCCGATCGGGTCGAGCCGGGCACCGGGACCGCCCAGCGAGTCGCGCAGCCGGGCCACCGACCGCCACCAGCCCAGCACGTGGGTGCGGTTCTCGGGTCCCTCGGCCAGCAGCGACCGCAGCCCGGGGTCGGGGCGGGCGTCCAGGGCATAACCGATGACGTAGTGCGGGATCGAACCGTCCCCGAGCGGCGGCAGAGCGGTGCACCAGTCCGCCGACGGCAGCTCGGCGATCAACCGGGCGGCCGGGCGGGACGCGTCGGCGTCCAGGCAGACGATGCTGAAGTGGGCGGGGCCCTGGGCGGCCAGCGACAACGCGGCCGCCGCGAGCACGTCGCAGGCCTCCTCGGTGCGGGTGCCGAGCACGGCCAGGTTGCGGCCGGACATGCGGCCCAGACGCAGCCGGGCGGGGCGGGCGGCCACGTCGATCCGCTCGCCCAGCACGGCCCCGGGTGAGGAGCCGACCGGTGTGGTGGCGGTCGGGACCGGACCCGAGGGTCGGCACGTCTCGGGGAGCCGAGGGACCGCGTCGCCGTCGAAGAGGCGGGGCTCGTCGCAGCCGTCCGGACGGTCGCGCCACAGGCGGCGTTGCAGGCTGCGCCAGACCAGTCGGTCGCCGGCGTCGGGCAGGCGGACGACCTGGTTGGCGCCGGAGGCGCCGGACTGCGCGTTCACCACCGCGTGGTGGCGGGGAATGACCGCGGCGGCCAGGTTGTCGTCGGCGAGGATGCGACGGGCCTTGGGCAGGGCGACCCGCAAGGTGAACTGTCCGATCAGTCCGGAGCGGCCGCACAGCGCCTCGATGCCGCTGACGTCCTGGCTGGCCAGGATCAGGTGGATGCCCTGCGAGCGGCCGCGCCGGGCCAGGTCCTCGAGCAGCGTGACGGCCTCGTCGGCGACCGCGTCGCGGCCGGCCAGCAGTACCTGGAACTCGTCGATCACGGCGACGATCCGGGGCCAGTGCCCGGCCGGGTCCTCGGCTCGCAGCTCGGCGAGCTTGGCGGCGTCGACGCGTTTGGCCGCCTGGGCCCGCGTCCGCAGCTCCTCGCTCAGGTGGCGCAGCATGGCCAGGCCGAACTCGCGGTCGCCGTTGACGTTGATGCCGGCCAACCGCACCTGGGGCAGCCAACCGGGGTCGCGCGGACCGGGCACGAAGCGGGCGAAGGACACCCCCTCCTTGAAGTCGAGCAGGTAGAGCGCCAGTTCCTCGGGCCCGTAGCGGGTCGCGAGCCCGGCCAGCCAGGCGTAGATCAGGTTGGTCTTGCCGGATCCGGACGGGCCACCGATCAGCGCGTGCGGCGGGTCGTCGCCCAGCGGCACCTCGACCAGCGACCCGTCGGTGCTGTCGCCGATCGGTGCGACCAGGCCGTGCGCCGAGCACTCGGCCCAGAACTCGCGCGGTTCCAGGTCGGCCAGGCGGGCCGGTGGCGGGCCGGCGCGGAGCCGCTCGGCGGTGGCCCGGCAGAACGCGGTCACCCGGTCGACCGGTGGCGGCGGGTCGAGGCGGATCTCCAGGTCGCCGGTGAGGTCGCAGGTGGCGCTCTGGTCGCGCACCCGCAGACGCCGCAGGCTGGGGTGCTCGGCCAGCTCGAGCCCCCGGACCACCAGGTGGACACCGCAGGAGACGCCGGTGCGCACGATCCGGTCGAGCTGGGCGCGCTGAGAGCGGGTCAGCTCCGCGGCGGTGGCCGCGTCGGCCAGCAGCACGATCACCCGCCACGGTTCGGCGCGCTGGCCGGTGGCGGCCGCGGTGAGGTCGGCCAGCGACCGGCGCTCGCCGGCCAGGACCGTCTTGTTGACCCGGCAGATGTGCTCGACCATGTGATCGAGGGTGGGGCCGAGCCCGCCGGGCCCGACGAACGAGATGCCGAGCGGGGCGAAGGACGCGAGCGTGCCGCCCAGGCGTTCGGGGTCGTAGACGGTGAGCTGCACGTCCCCCGGCCGGGTGGTGCCGAGCGCGCGCAGCAGGAGGCCGGTGATGACGCCGTCCACCTCCGCCGTCGGACCGGAGAGGGTGAGGTGGGCCGCGTCGAGGAACGGGACGAGGGCCGGGACGGAAGCGGCGTCCTCGAAGGTCAACGTGCCGATCCGCAGCAGGCCGGGACGGTCGCCGGGCCGGGGCTCGCTCGGCGCCCACATGCGCCAGGGCAGCCCGGCCGCCCCGGTCGCGCTCTCGGCGGCAAGCTGGCGCACATCGCCGGCGAGGCGGGACGACTCGAACTCGAAGCGGCGCAGGACGGTGCGACGGGCGGAGTCACGGGCCTCGGCGAGCTGGTTGAGGCAGGTCGCGTACGCGTCCCGGACGAGCCGCCGCCGGTTCAGCGTCTCACCGCGAGCCGACTCCGCCTCGGCGAGAACCGCCCGGGCGGCACCGCGTGCCTCGGCCAGTTCCCGCCGGACGGCGGCCACCAGCGCGTTGCGATGGCTACCCACTCGTCCCCCCGAAATGCACGATGGGGGATTTTACCTATTTCATCCCGAAACAAGCCATCATGTGCTGCGTGTCGGCGCGGCCCGATTGCCCCGCGGCCGGATCGCGGCCGACCAGGAAGCAGGCTGCCCACCAGGCCGGGGCGAGGCGGGTGCGGCGATGGCGGGCACCGGAAGAGTCAACCAAACCGCGCCGGGGTGCCGGAAGCCGACAACGCCTTCCGCCGTCGGCGCCGGCGCACCACCCAGATGCCCGCCAGCACCATCACCACGAGTCCGACCAGGACCAACACCGGCAGCAGGATGGCGAGGACGGACATCAGCACGCTGCCGATGTCTTCGGCCGTGCTCGCGACGGGCGCACCGAATCCGGCAGTAGTGGTGTTCACCACAGGCCGGGAGACGGCCTTCACCCCGTGCACGGCGAGCGCGATGACCACCCCGGCTGCGATCGG
>DASRYP010000128.1:0-4498 GCA_035687165.1 Actinoplanes sp.
CGACTCCGCGCTGATCAACTCGACGGCTCGGGTCACCGGCATCGCGGGCAACTGGCGGCCGTCGCGGTGCCGCAGGGCGATCAGGCCCTCCGGTGCCTCGCGGCGGCCGATCAGCCCCACGTACGGAATCTTGCGCTCGGCGGCCGACCGGATGCGCGAGCCGATCGACCCCTCACGTACCACCGCCGCCCGCAGCCCGGCACCGACCGCGGCCCGCACGAGCGCGTCGGCCGCCTCGTCCTGCTGCTCCGAGACCGGCAGCACCGCGAGCTGCGAGGGGGCGTACCAGAGCGGGAATGCCCCCTCGTGCACCTCGATCAGGTGCGCGAAGAGCCGCTCCATCGACCCGACCAGGCTGCGATGCACCATCACCGGGCGGGACCGGTCGCCGGACGACTCGGTGTACTCGAGCTCGAAAGCGGCCGGCTGGTGGTGGTCGATCTGCACGGTGGCCAGGGTCCACTCGCGCCCCGCCGAGTCGGCGACCTGCACGTCGATCTTCGGTCCGTAGAACGCGGCCTCGCCCGGTGCCGCCACGAAGTCGATGCCTGCCGAGGCGAGCGCGGAACGCAGCACCCGCTCGGACGACGCCCAGCCCGCCGCGTCGCCGCCGTACTTCTTGCCCTCGCCGCGCAGCGAGAGCTGGTAGGACGACACCCGCACGCCGAGCGCCGCGTGCGCCTGCCGCATCAGCCGCAGCACCTCGGCGACCTCGGCCTCGACCTGCGACGCGGCGCAGAACACGTGCGCGTCGTTGAGCTGCATCGCCCGTACGCGGGAAAGGCCGCCGACCACCCCCGAGCGCTCCGCCCGGTACATCGGCCCGAGCTCGGCGATCCGCAGCGGCAGGCCACGGTAGGAGCGCCCGCGCGATTTGAAGATCAGTGCGTGGTGCGGGCACAGGCTGGGCCGCAGGACGAGCTCGTCGCCGCCCATCGGCATCGGCGGGAACATGTCGTCGGCGAAGTTGCGCCAGTGCCCCGACTTCTCGAAGAGCCGGCGTTTGCCGAGCGCCGGCGAGTACACGTGCTGGTATCCGTTGCGGCGCTCAAGATCGTGCAGGTAGGACTCGACCTCGTGGCGGGCCGCGGCGCCGGCGGGCAGCCAGAACGGCAGCCCCGTGCCGATCAGCGGGTCGGAGTCCCAAAGGTCGAGCTTGCGGTGGTCGATGCTCATCGGAGTCTCCCTGCGGAAAAGGGCGAGACGTCCGGGGCGTACGGCAACGGCCCTGGGCTCTCGCCCGGGGCCGTGTCTGACGCAGCGATCAGGTCAGCATGCACGAACGCCGGGACGTGCCGGCGTCGTCGTCCGCTGCTTCCTGAAGCTCATGCCGCCGATGCTAGACGCGTGCGATTCGGCCGAGCCACCGAATTAGTCGGCGGCGGCGTCGTCGACGGCGAGCTGCCGGGTGGTGACGGTCATCGGGCGGCCGGCACGGTGAGACCGGCGATGATCGCGCGGTGGTCGCTGTGCGGGATGGCGTGCACGCTGACCTCGCGTACGCCGATCCGCTGGTCGGCGAGCACATGATCGATCGTGACCGGCGGGATCGGTTTGCCGTCGTAGGGCCCCCAGGTGCCGATCAGCCCCTTGCCGGTCGCGTCCGCGGCGTCCCGGTAACCGCGGGAGATCAGCTCCCGCAGTGGGCCGTGGTCGAGCGTCGCGTTGAAGTCGCCGAGCAGCACCCGCGGCGCCTCGGTCCGATCGGCGCGCGGCTCGGCCAGCAGATCCTCCCGCCACTGACCGAGGACCGAGCGGGCGTACGGGGCCAGCGGGTGCGCCGATTCGACGAGGACCGGACCGGCGTCGGGCACCTGAACCGTCCCGTACGCCTGCCGGAAGCCCCCGCCGTTCTTGGTCGCGCCCGCGTCGGTGAGCGGGTAGCGCGAATAGAGCCCCGAGCCGTCCGCCATCGGTTCGTCGGCGAGCGACGAGTACGGCAGGAGCAAGCCCAGTCCCGCCGCGGCCAGCGCTTCC
This sequence comes from Actinoplanes sp., assembly GCA_035687165.1. GTDB lineage: Bacteria > Actinomycetota > Actinomycetes > Mycobacteriales > Micromonosporaceae > Actinoplanes. Next base: position 1,978 of record DASRYP010000128.1, read on the forward strand.
TTGCCTTCGGTGGTGAACTCCTGCACGGCCAGGACGGCGACGTCGTGCTCGCTGACCAGTTTGACGATCGTGGCCGCGTCGGCCCCGCCGAACAGCATGTTCGAGGTCATCACGGTGAGCCGGGTGCCGGTCGCCGGGCCCTTGTCGCGATCGGGGAGGGCCCGCGGGAGCACGGCGGCGGTCAGCAGAAGCGCGATCACCACGGCCACGGCGCCGACCGTCCAGCGCCGGGTGGCGAGCGCGAGGATGGCCGGGATCCAGGCCGCCGCCGCGACATAGGGGGTGAACGCGAACAACTGGACGATGAAGCTGCGTTCCCACCCGCCGAGGCGGATCACGGCCCAGGCCAGGAACGGAAGGAGGAAGAACCAGAGGAGCACGGTCAGCGCGGCCTTTCGTCGTCGTCGGGGGTGACCGGCCTCGCGACCGGCGCTCGGCGCGCTGATGATCGTCATGGCGGCGAGGTTACTGACCCCACGCCAGACCAACTATGACTGAGCTTTCTGGGTCATGCCCCTCCCCGATGGGGTGGACATGTCATCTCAGCCGGGCAGGGTCACCGTGGCGACGACGGCTCGGTGGTCGCTGCCCGGCACCCCGTGGACCTGGGTCTCCCGTACGCCGATCCGCTTGTCGACGAGGACGTGGTCGAGCGTCACCGGCGGGATCGGCTTGCCGTCGTACGGTCCCCAGGTGCCGATCCAGCCCTTGCCGGTCGCGTCGGCGGCGTCGCGGTAGCCGTGCGAGATCAGGTCGCGCAGCCCGCGGTGATCGAGAGTCGAGTTGAAGTCGCCCAGCACCAGCTTCGGGGCGCCCGCCTGGTCGGCCCTAGGCAGCGACTCGAGATCGCGGCGCCAGGCGTCCTCGGCCTCCAGCGCATAGGGCGCGAGCGGGTGCGCCGACTCCACGAAGATCGGCCCCACTCCGGGCGGCTGAATCGTCGCGTACGCCTGGAGGTTGCCCGGCTGCAGCCCCCCGCCGTCGCCGCGCCGCGAACCCTGATCGGTCATCGGGAAGCGAGAGTAGAGCCCCGATCCGGTCGTGCCGATCTCGTCGGCCAGCGCGTGAAAGGGCAGCAGACCGTCGAGCCCGGCCGCGCTCAGCCCCGCCGCCGCCTGCGGGGTGAACTCCTGCACTGCCAGCACCGCGACGTCGTGCTCGCGCACGAGCCGCACCACCGCCGCCGGGTCGGCCGCGCCGACGAACGTGTTGATCGTCATGACGGTCATCGGGACGCCCGCCGCCGGCCCGCGATCGGTGTCGGGCAGAGCCCGGGGCAGCACAGCCCCGGCGAGCAGCGCGGCGGCCACTCCGGCGACGACGGCGACCAGCCACTTGCGGGCGAGCAGCGCGATCACCAGCGGCACGAGCGACCACGCAGCCGCATAAGGGGTGAAGGCGACCAACTGCACGAGGACGCCCCGCTCCAGGCCGAGCAGCCGGACCGCCGCCCACACCAGGCCCGGCAGGGTCAGCAGCAGGAGAAGCGCGGTGCGCCTCACCCGCCGGCCCGGCCGGACCTCGGACGGCGTCGTGGTGATCGTCATGGCGGCAAAGTTATCGGTCGCGGATGACCGATTCCTGGGAAGAGCCGAAGCTCACAGATCAAATCTGGGCATCCACCACTTCCCCGATCTTGGCGGCCACCAATTCGTCCCGGATGATCGCCGCGTCCCCTTCGACCACCAGGGTCAGCCCGTGCGGCTGCAGATGTTCGGCCGCGGCAGCGGACACGTCGGCGAGCGGCGTCTCGAGATACTCGGCCCGCAGGGTGGGGTAGTAATCGTCGGGCAGGCCGTGCAGGACCAGGGTGCTCAGCGCGCCGACGATCGAGCCCGGCGTCTGCATCTCGACCGAGAGCTGCCCGGCCCGCCACGACCGGGCCATCGCCAGCTCGTCCTCGGACACACCGAACTCCTGGGTGCGGGCGATCTCCCCGATCGTGTCGATGATGGCGGGGACGGTCACCGCGGTCTGTACGCCCGCGGCCACCTCGAAGCGGCCGAAGCGCCGGCTCATCGCGTACGACCCGCGGATGCCGTACGTGTAGCCCTTGACCTCGCGGATCAGGTGGTTGAGCCGGGACGTGAACGCACCGCCCAGCACGGTGGCCGCCAAGGTCATCTGCACGTAGTCAGGCGTGGCCCGCTCGGGCGCGCGGTGGCCGATGCGCAGAGTGGACTGCACCGAGCCGGGCCGGTCGACCAGGATGATCCGCCGCTCGGCCCGCACCGGCACGCCCAGCGGCGCCTCGGCCGCGAGTGGCTCGCCCCCGGTGCCGGCGAACGCGGCCGCGCCGAGCGCCTCGAGGTCGAGCGTGTCGAGATCGCCGGCGACCAGCAGCACCCCCGGACGCCGCAGCCAGGCCCGGTGGAACGCGACCACGTCCTCGACGGTCACCTCGGAGACCGAGGCGGGGTCGCCGTGCATCGGGCGGCCGAAGCGCTCGGCGGCGCCGAACAGGTCGGCCCGCAGGGCGGCGTCGGCGCGCGGCCCCGGCTGGGCCCAATCCATCCGCAGG
>DASRYP010000129.1:0-3309 GCA_035687165.1 Actinoplanes sp.
ACCGGGTCGCCGCCGTCGGGTTCTCGGCCGGGGGCACCACGACACTCGGCCTGTTCGGTCCGGGGCACCCGGCGTTCCTGCGGGCCGGGGTCTCGATCAGCGGCCGCCGCCCGCCCGGCGGTTTCGGCGGCCCCGCCGCGCCGCTGCTCTTCCTGCACGGCGACCGCGACCCGGTGGTGCCGATCCGGGCCGGCCGGGAGGCGTTCGCGCTCGCGCCGGCCCCGAAACAGTTCGTAACGGTGCACGGCGCCCGGCACGGAGAGTTCCTGAGTCCCGGTGACCCGCGGTATCGGCGAGCGGCCGGGCAGATTCTGGCGTTTCTCACCGCGAACGTCCGACCTCAGGGGTATCACCCAGAGTAATACGGGCGGTGGGAGAACTCGGACGATCGGCCAGGTTAACACTTACGGTAAGGCTGTTTACGCTGGCCGCGTGCATATCACTCACGTCGCAGTGGCCACGGCAGTAACGATAGGTATCGTCGGTGTCTCTTACTCACAGTTAGATCCGAAGGCGGCCGAGCAGCGGGCGCGAGTGGTCGCCGACAAGGCCACCTGCCGTACGGTCGACTCCGCGATCGTCGCCTACGCCGGCCTGAACGGCGCCGCCCCGGCCTCCGTCGCGCAGTTGGCCGGCTTCGTGGACGGCGACATCACGGCGTACCGGATCGTGAACGGCCGCGCCGCCGGGCCCGGCTGCGTCCGGACCGCGCAGCGGTGATCGTCCGCCGGAACGCGGCTCTCCGACCTTGCGGTCGCGCTGCGCGATGCCTTGCGGCCCGTACGGGTATTCGCCGACCACGGGGGGTGCCGGGCCTCGGTGACCAGGTCGGTCTCCTTCTCCGACAAGGTCAGGCCCGCGGCGCCCAGGGGTTCAGACGCGGAATCGGCCGACCATCTTTTGGAGTTCGCCGGACATCCGGGCGAGTTCTTCCGCGGCACGTTGGGTGTCGGCGATGCTTTCGGTGGTGAGCCGGGTGGTGGCGGCGAGGTTGTCGACACCGGTGGCGACCTCGCCGACGCCGGAAGCCGCTTCGGCGACGCCACGGTTCATCTCGCCCGTGGTGGCGGTCTGTTCTTCCACCGCGGCGGCGATGGTCGTCTGGTAGTCGCTGATCTTCGCGATGACCTCGCCGATCTCCGCGATCGCGGTGATGGCGGTGCCGGTGTCGGCCTGGATGGCGGAGACGCGGGTGCTGATGTCCTCGGTGGCGCGCGCGGTTTCCTGAGCGAGGTCCTTGACCTCGGAGGCCACCACGGCGAACCCTTTGCCCATCTCGCCGGCGCGGGCGGCCTCGATGGTGGCGTTGAGGGCGAGCAAGTTGGTCTGCTCTGCGATCGAGGTGATCAGCTTGATGACATTGCCGATCTCCGCGGAGGATTCGCCGAGCTTGGAGACGGTCCGGTTCGTGGTCTCGGCCATGACCACGGCCTGACCGGCGACCTCAGCGGCCTGGTTGGCGTTCTGGGCGATCTCCCGGATGGAAGCGCCCATCTGCTCGGAGCCGGCGGACACGGTGTCGACGTTACGGCGGATCTCTTCCGCCGACGTGGCGACGGTGGCGGCTTGAGCGCTGGCCTCCTCGGCGTTGCCGGCGATCTGGGTGCTGGAGGCGGAAAGTTCTTCGGCGGAGGCGGCGAGGGCGTGCGAGGCGGTGCCCAGGGCCTGGACGGTGCCGCGCATGCCGCCGGTGGCGCGGTTCAGCGATCCGGCCATGACACCGACCTCATCGCGAGATCGCACGGTCACAGCACCGGTGAGGTCGCCGTCCGCGACCCGAGCCAGGGAGGCGTTGACCTCGGACAAGGGACGGGTGATGCGGCGAACGGTGAACCAGCCGAGCAGGGCGGCGAGTACCATCCCCACGGTAAGGCTGCCGAGCATCTTCAGCCGGTTGGCGTGGTAGGTGTCCGTGGTGTCCTTGGCGGCTTGCCCGGCGCTGGCGGCTTCGAGGGCACTCAGCGCGTCGAAGGCGTTGTTGACCTGGTCGACCAGCGGGGCCGCGTAGGTGTCGTAGGCCTCGTCGTACGCGTCGCTGTTCTTGGCCGCGGCCGGCAGGAGTTGCTCGTCGCGGACCTTGCCGAACGCGGTCAGTGCTTCGTTCAGCTCCCTGGCGGGTTCTTCCTGCGCCGGGTCCAGGCCGAGGTCCTGGTAGCTCTTGACACCGGTGGCGAGCAGGTCGGCAGCGTCGCGAGCTCCTTGGCGGGACTCTTCGATGTCGGCGCCGGATCTGGCGATGTTCAGCGTGGTGAGGTCGAGGATTTGGTCGTCGAACGAGCCTTGGGCGGTGGCCAGCATCACTGTCGGCTGGAGGTTCTCCTCGTAGATGCCAGTGGCGTTGCCGGCCGCGGTGCTCAGGCCCGTCAACCCGATGGCCGACGCAGTCACGCCGGCGATCACCGCTGCTGCCAGAGCCGCGCTGATCTTGGCGCCGACGGGCAGGTTGGTGAACCATCGGGCCGCCGGATTCCCACCGAGCAGCGGCTCCGCCGCTGACTGTTCTCCCACCGCGTCTGCACTTCCTTCTGCCAGGCCTGATCGTTTGCGACGCCACGAATCTCTTCACTATTGACCCACGCGGCCGTGGCCGGATGCCATTTCCCGAGATGCACGGCAGGCGCAGGGGGCATGAGTTCGGCGCGACCGTTGTCACCGGCATGAAGCCCCGGCGGCTGTCACCGGCATGAAGCCCCGGCGGCATCGGCGCGGATCCGACCGTGTCGCGACTGTCGTCCCGAAGTCGCTGCTGGGGCTTTCCGGGTGGGCGGGGTCCGGGACGGCGGAAAGGCCAGGACGGGGGTGTCACCCTGGAACGCTTCGCGGATCCGGACGTGCCCAGGCAGTCCCTGTCCGTTTCCCGTCCCGCACCGCCGCCGCGCTCAAGGACCAGTTCGGCCTGCCGGTCGCGGCCGGCACGGTCGCCGGCTGGGTGAAACGCACCGCTCTCGGGATCATCGCCCGGGTGCTCCCGGTGATCGCCAGGCGGACCGTCACCACGCCGGTGGCGCCCTCCGACCAGACCGGGCTGCGGAAGGCGGGCCGACTTGCTTGGCTGCACTCAGCGTCCACGGCCACGGACGTGTTCGTCCGCCTCCCCGCCCGCCGCGACGACTACCTGCGTTCCGTCACCGACCCAGCCGTCCCGTTCGACAGCAACCCGGCCGACTGCACAGACCGCACGCCGAACTGCGCATAAAGTCTCCGGCAGCATGCGCACCTTGACCGGAACTAAACACTTCGCCGCGATTCCATAACCACACCCCCACCGATATCGCCACCGCCACCGATATCGCCACCGCCACCGATATC
>DASRYP010000130.1:0-10925 GCA_035687165.1 Actinoplanes sp.
CCCGACGTAGGCGAGCCGGTCGGCCTGGTCGTGCCCGGAGATGGACCGGGCCGCGTGGGTGACTGTCGAGGCGGCCGAGACCCTGCCGGTCAAAGCCGGGTCCCGATCCTGGACGCCTGCGGACGTTCTTGCTCTGACATCAACATATGTCAATGTATGCTCCCACTTATGATGCGGAGAGCGTTGACAGTGGCGAGTTTCCTGCTCCTCGGCTTCGGCGTGGCGTCCCCAGCCGCGGCGGCCGATCACAGCGTGAGCTTCGAAATCTTCTCCCCCAACGGCACGATCAGCCGGGCCATGGTCCCGGCGTCCGCACTGCCCCGCGCGGCCCGCAGCCCGAACGTGACTGCCACGGTCCGCACGATTCAGCAGACCGGCTCGTCGGCCGACCGATTCGACCTGGTGTTCCTCGGCGACGGCTACACCTCGAGCGAACAATCCCGGTACGGCAACCAGGCCGCCACCCGGTGGAACCAACTGACCCAGCACGAACCGTTCAAGTCGCTCAAGAACCAATTCAATGTCTGGGAGGTCGACGTCGTCTCCCGGCAGTCCGGCTCGGACAACGACCCGACCCGGGGCATACGCAAGGACACGGCGCTCAACGGCGGTTACTACTGCGACGGGCTGGACCGCCTGATCTGTGTCGACGACGGTTTGGCGCGGCAATACGCGGCGTTGGCCCCCGCCGCCGACCACGTGCTGGTTCTCGTGAACAGCACGACGTACGGCGGATCGGGCGGCACCTACACTGTCTCGGCCGGCGGCAACGAACTGTCCGGCGACATCGTCACGCACGAGCTGGGCCACTCGATCGGCGGCCTGGCCGACGAATACGGCGGTGCCTGCACCTTCTCCGGCGGCGAACCGGGCGAACCCAACTCGTCGAAGCTGACCGAGTCGCAGATGCGCCAGCGCAACGCGAAATGGGCAGCATACCTGGGCCGCTCGACCCCCGACGGCGGCGTGATCGGCACGTACGAAGGCAGTTCCTACTGCGACCGCGGGGTCTACCGCCCGAGCTCCAACTCGATCATGCGATCGCTGGGCCAGGAGTTCAACCTGATCGGCATCGCCGCCGTTACGGCCGGGGTGAACGCTCGGGTGCACTGACGCCGACCGGATCGACCCCGCGCCAGTCCACCGCAATAGTCGAGCGCGCTGTCATCGGCATTATGCAGGTAATCCTTGTCAAGTTGATCATGATGCTCGCTGGTCCGGGCCGTCCAGCAGGCGGGTGAATAGGTCCGCGCGGTGGGAAGGCAAGTACCTGTGATGCACGAACGCCGGCGGCGAGCTCGGCCGTTTCACCCCCAGCCGTCAGGCTCCTCGACCTTCGACAAATACACCCTCACCATCGTCGCCTAACCCTGTCCACCAAGCCTTGATATCGTCCCAAGATGGACTCCGCATGGACCTGGGCGACGCAGGATCGCTACGCCAGCTTCTGCCTCACCTTCGTCCGTGACCAGGACCCCGCCACCGTGGCTGACCTACTCGGTGGCGGGCCCCTGGCTACCAGGACCGCCGAACAAGCCACCCGGGCTTATCCCGCCGCGCGCCGCGGCTCCCTGCTGCGATGCGGCACCGTGCCCGGCTGGGCCTACTGCTACGAAGACCAGGGAGCAGTCGGGTTCCTGCCGTCACGACTCGAACTGCTCTCGACCGGCACGGAACTAGTACAAGTCGTCAGAGGCGGCGACGGCATGAACCTCGCCTGTCGCATGGTCGACGGCCGACTGGCGGAACGATTCGAGCCCGGCTCCGCAGACTCCGGCAACTGGGCACTGCCCGGCGGCCGGACCGCATCCCACTGTGACGGCCCCGCCCTTCTCGCGCCCCGCGTCGCACACCTTCTGTCGAGCCAGCCCGAGCTAAGCGGTCTGCTCGCGGCCCTGCAAGCCGTCGGGGAACACGTCGGTGCCGTCGTCAGCCGCCCTGAGCTCGACGGTCCACTACCGACCACCTTCAGCACCTTCACCGAACCACGATCAACACCTCGACCGCCGACCCGACCGCACGGTCTCGGCCCCCACCTCGGCACCATCTCCCTCCCCAACAGTTTCCCCGGGCCGTCCGGCCAACCTTCAAAGGTCGACCGCCTCTTCAACGGTTAGCACGAGAGCCCTCTGTCGAGGCCCTCTGTCGAGGGCGCCGGGAACCATCTCGATCGGTTTTGCGGGACCAGTCGGCCCTGCCGTCCTTGACGCTGCCGTCGGCGTACGTGTTGCCAGTCGGGTCGGGCCGTCACCCAGCCGGGAAGCTGGACGGGTCGGCGGTTTCGCCGTGCAATGCGGCGCAGCCATCACGGCGACCTGCGCGGTGATAAAGGTCGTGATCACGCCGAAGGCGACCCAGATCGCAACGGTGTCCTTTCCCGGCTTCCGCACGGTGTTTCCGTGAACCTCGATCGCCTGGGAACGTCGTTACTGATGATGAGCCTCCAGCGCTCGGCGATCCCGCTGCACCAGACCGCGGCCGGGCCTTCCACGGGCCTGAACTCCGAAGTGGACCTGTCGTACATTGGGGAGAATTCCAGGACAGCGCGTCTGGCGATGACCGAATGAGGAGCACAAGTGATCGACACCCTTGACTTGTTCGCGGCCGGCCCGGATGGCGGTCAGCGGCAGGCGCTGATGGCACTCGCCGCCCGCGGGCCTGTCCATCGCATCGAACTTCCCTCGGGGCGGCAGGCGTGGCTGGTGACCGGCTACCACGAAGGGCGCGCGGCCCTCAACGACGACCGGTTGCGGCGGGGCCATTGGAACATGCCATACCTTGACCGTATGCCCGAGGAGACGGGCTATTTGCACGGTCATATGCTCAACCAGAATCCGCCCGACCACACCCGGCTGCGCAAACTGGTCTCAGCCGTCTTTACCCGCCGACGCGTCGCGATGCTGGAGCCGCGGATCACCGAGATCGCCGATGAGCTGATCTCGCCCGTCGTCGCGGCCCTGGTCGCCGGCGAGACCGTTGACCTGATGGAGCGGTTCGCCTTCCCGCTGCCCTTTCAGGTCATCTGCGAACTCCTCGGGGTCGCCCCTTCCGATCAAACCGAGTTCCTGCGGTACGGCGCGCTCGTCGGCGCGGCGACGAGCATTCCCTTCGAGGAGTACGCGGTTGCCGCACGGGCGCTTCTGGCGTTTCTTCGCGACCTCATTGCCGCCAAACGCGAGCGACCTGGCGACGACCTGCTCTCGGCGTTGGTCGCCGTCGAGGCGGACGGTGAGCGGCTCACCGACGCCGAGTTGACGGCGATGGCGAATCTGCTGCTGGTGGCCGGGCACGAGACCACCGCGGGAATGATCGGCAACGGCATGCTCGCGCTGCTGCAGCATCCCACTCAGCTGGACGCGCTACGCGCTGACCCGGCTCTCCTGGCCGGCGCGGTCGAGGAGATGTTGCGGTACGACGACTCCTTGCGTACCACCCTCCTGATGACCGCTGCGAAATCGTTCGACCTGGCCGGCGTAGACATCGAAGCCGGCGACACGGTCGTTGTCTCTCCGCTTGCTGCGGGGCTTGACCCGAATCTCGTCGAGCGACCCGACGAGTTCGACATCCGGCGGGTCAGCAGCCACATCGCTTTCGGCTACGGCATCCACCGTTGCCTCGGTGCCCCGCTCGCCCAACTTGAGCTGAGGATCGCCTTCCGGCTGCTGGTCGACCGGCTTCCCGACTGTGCGACCGACGGCGATCTGCGACGGGCGTCCGCGATGATTTTCAATCGGCTTCAGACGCTGCCACTTCGAGCCGTGGCGGCGGCACCTGCGAGCTGATGGCGCTCGGGCTGGCCGTTGAGGAGACCCGATGCTCATCGCGGCGCCGGTGCTGACACCGGCGCCGAGGCCGAGGAGGCGGCGGCTGCGGGTCGGGGGCTTGGCGGATTACTTCAGCTTCGGCCGGCGGTGTCGGGGTAGGCGCGCGTTTCGGTGGCTTTGACGGCAGCCCAGAGTTCTCGGCCGGGCACCAGGTCGAGGTGGGCCGCGGCGACGGGGGTGATGTCGGCGGCGACGGTGATCGGCCCGTCGAGGCGTACGCGAAGGTTGTCGCCGTGCCGTTGGATGTCGCGCAGGATGGCGGGCCAGGTGTTGCGAGGGCTGCCATCCGGTCGCCTGGCGAACAGAGCCACCGCGGACGGCCGGAACGCCACAAAAGCGTTTCCCTGTACGGGTTCAGCGGTGGTCAGCGTGAAGCCGCCGGCGAGCACGACCGCGGTGCCGGAGCCTTTACCGCGGTAAAGGTTGAGGCCGACCAGTTGGGCGACGTAATCGGTGCGCGGCCGGGCGGTGATGGTGGCCGCGTCGCCCTCCTGGACGACGCGGCCCTGCTCGACGATGACGAGGCGGTCGGCGAGCACGAGAGCGTCGAGCGGGTCGTGGGTGACCAACAGGGCCGCTCCGGTGTGGGCGGTCAGGTGGCGGTGCAACTCGGCGCGGGTTTCCAGGCGGGTACGGGCATCGAGGGCGGCGAGCGGCTCGTCGAGCAGCAGCAGCTCCGGTTCGACGGCGAGCGCACGGGCCAGGGCCACCCGCTGGGCCTGGCCGCCGGAGAGCTGCCGAGGCTTGCGGCGGGTGAAGTCGGCCAGGCCGACCCGGTCAAGCCAGCGGTCGGCGATCACGTGGGCGGCTCGCCGGTCGACACCGTGCCGGCGCGGCCCGAAGGCGACATTGTCCCGGGCGTTCAGGTGCGGGAAGAGCAGGTAGTCCTGAAAGACGACACCGATCGATCGTTTTTCCGCCGGGGTCCAGATCCGTTTCTCAGGACGGTCGAGATCGTGGCCGCGCAGGGTGAGATGCCCAGCGCTCAGCTGGGTGAGACCGGCGAGGGCGCGCAGGGCGGTCGTCTTGCCGGCCCCGTTGGGCCCGAGCAGGGCGACCGTCTCGCCAGGCCGGATGCTCAGCTCGACGTCGAGGCGAAACGTGCCCCGGTCCACGACGAGGTGGGCGTCGAGGAGCCGGTCCGGCACGGCGCGGTCCGGGTGGCCGGTCACGGCGCGGTCGGGTTCGCCGGTCACGGCGCGGTCAGCCAGCGGTCGCGCAGCGCGGCGAGGACGGTGATCGAGACGACGAGCAGGATCAGGCTGAGCACGACCGCGCCTTCCAGGTCGCCGCTCTCCATCGTCTGGTAGACGGCGAGCGGCATGGTCTGTGTGATGCCCGGAAAGTTGCCCGCGAAGGTGATGGTGGCGCCGAACTCGCCGAGCGCCCGCGCCCAGCACAGCACCGCCCCGGCCGCGATGCCCGGCCCGACCAGCGGCAGCGTGACGTGGGTGAACGTGGTCCACCGGCTGGCGCCGAGGGTGGCGGCCGCTTCCTCGTAACGGGCGTCGGCACCGCGCAGAGCACCTTCGACCGAGATGACCAGAAAGGGCAGGGCCACGAACGACTCGGCGACGACGACGCCCGCGGTGGTGAACGGCAGGGTGAAACCGAAGTTCGTGTCGAGCCACTGGCCGACCAGACCGCGGCGGCCCAGCGCCAGCAGCAAGGCGATGCCGCCGACCACGGGCGGCAGAACCAGCGGCACGGTGATCAGCGCCCGGACGAACCGGCGGCCGGGAAACGTGACGCGGGCCAGCATCCAGGCCAGTGGAACGCCGAGCACGAGACAGCCGAGCGTGGCCAGGGTCGCGGTGAGCACCGACAACCGCAGCGCATCGAGAACCTCGGACGAGGTGAGGCGCTGCGGCAACGTGGCCCACGGCACCCGGGCCAGCAGCCCGACCACCGGCAGAATCAGGAAGACCAGTCCGAGCAGCGCGGGCAGCAGCAGCGGAAGCGGCACCCGCGCGGTGTGGGCGGGCCGGCGTGACGTCGCGGCAGGCGGCGCCACGCCAGTGTCGAGTCGGGTCATGACGGTCAGGGTGCCTGGAAGCCGGCTTCCGTGAGCACCCTGGACCCGTCGGCCGAGAGCACGTAGTCGACGAACGCCTGCGCGCCGGCCGGGTTCTTGGCCTCCTTGAGCACGACGATCGGGTAGTTGTTGACTGCCTTCGCCGACTCGGGGAACTCGATGGCGTCGACATCGGCCGAGGCGGCTTCGGCGTCGGTGCGATAGACCAGGGCCGCGTCGACCTCGCCCAGCTTCACCTTCGACAGGGCCGCCTTGACGTCCTGTTCGAGGGTGACCGGGGTGAGCTGCACGCCGGCCGCTTCCCGAGCCGTCTTGGCCGCCGCGCCGCACGGCACGGCCTCGGCGCAGAGCGCGACCTTGAGGCCCGGCTTGGTCAGGTCGGCCAGGTTGGTGATCTTCTTGGGATTACCCTTGGCGGTGGCGATCACCAGCTGGTTCTTCACGAAGGTGGTCGGCGACCCTGCGCCGTTGCCGGCGTCGGTGACGGTGGCCATGTTCTTCGGCGCCGCCGACGCGAACACGTCGGCCGGGGCGCCCTGGTTGAGCTGGGTCGCCAGCGCCGAACTGCCCGCGAAGTTGAACGTCACGGTGGTGCCCGGGTGCGCCGCCTCGAACTCCTTGCCGATGGTCTTGAACGACTCGGTCAGCGATGCCGCCGCGAAGACGGTGACCGCGCCGGTCACCGTCGCGCTCGCGCTGGCCGAGGAACTGGTGCCGGTGGTGCCGTCGCCACCGCCACACCCGGCCACGCTGATGGCGATGAGTGCGGCGAGCCCGGCCGCCGCAACACGAAGTGTCCTCAATCGGTCCTCCCTCTGTGTGCCGGGGTCGGGGTGGAACGCTCCACCACCACCGTGGTCGATTTGATCACTGCCACGGCGACGGAGCCGACCTGCAAGCCGAGTTCGTCGACCGCCTCGCGGCTCATCAGCGACACCACCCGGAACGGCCCGGCCTGAATGTCGACCTGAGCCATCACCGTGTCCTTGACGACTGCGGTCACGATGCCGCGAAGCCGGTTACGCGCCGACGAGTCGGCGCTGGTCTCAGCTTCGCCGGCCAGACCTCGCACGAAGCCGGCCAGCTCAACGCCCTCGATCAGCCGGTGACCGTGCTCGTCACGTGCCGCGGCCAACCGGCCCGCGTCGACCCAGCGGCGCATCGTGTCCGTGCTGACGCCGAGCAGCTCAGCGGCTTCACCGATACGGAACGTCGTCACGACGACCACCCTACCGAACGCATCCGCGATGCGCAGTGCCCTTTCGGGCAGGCAACTGCGGCGAAGATCCACCCCTCGAGGCCGCACATGCCGACACACTCGATTCCTTCGCGTGGTCGCCCGCGGCAGCACGTCGTCCGACAGCGCACAGATCGTGGGACGGGACCGGCGCGGTCGATGTCGGCGCGCGCGTAGAGTCGCGGTGAGCTGCCGTTGCGCTGGTGATGCGGTCGTGGTGGGAGGCCGGCGTTGGTGGTGCCGGGTCCGAGTCCACGTCGGCCCGCCGAGGCAGGGCCGGAGGCGCCGTCATGCCGGACACCCGCTGCGTTCGTCGCGCGAGACCCCCGATCGACGGCTGTTGCGGTCGCCATGTCGACTGCTGAGCATCGGGCCCGCGTGACCCGCCTGGTCGCCGTCCACGGCCCCGACGTCGCCCGGTTGTGTGACGCCTGCGTGGCCGACCTGCCCGGCGTCGGCGGGGCCGGGCTGGCCGTGATGTCGTCGCTGCCCGCGCAGCAGGTCCGCTACGTCAGCGACCCGACCAGTGCCCGGGTGGAGGAGTTGCAGGTGATGCTGGGTGAGGGACCGCGTGTGGACGCGTTCACCGGCGGCAGCCCGGTCCTGGCCACCGATCTGGACGATCCGTTCTGGCTACAGCGGTGGCCGGGGTTCGCGCCGGCTGCGGTCGGTGCGGGAGCGCGTGCGGTGTTCGCGCTGCCGTTACAGGTCGGCGCGGTCCGCCTGGGCGTCATCGATCTGTACCGGGCCGGGCCGGGCGCCCTGATCGGTGACGATCTGGCCGAGGCCTTGGCCTTCGCCGACGCGGCCATCGAGCTGCTGCTCGCCGAGCAGTTGCCCGGCGCTCAGATCCCGGGCAGCGCGCGGCTTTTCCCCCACCGAGCCGTGGTGCACCAGGCCACCGGCATGATCAGCGCACAGCTGGACGGGCCGGTGGCGGATGCGTTCCTGCGGCTCCGGGCCTATGCGTACGCCAGTGAGCGCAGCCTGGATCACATCGCCGCCGAAGTCGTCGGCCGCCGGCTGCGCTTCGACGACACCGGCGGCGAGGGTGCGAACCGTTGAGGAAGATCGCGACTGGGAGGCGGCTGTGAGCACGCCGGAAGAACAGAGCCTCGCTGAGGCCTTCGTCGAGTTGTCCGACACGCTGGTCGCGGACTACGACGTGGTGGAGTTCCTCCACCTGCTGGCCAGACGTTGCGTCGACTTGCTCGGCGTGCGGGCCGCCGGGATCATGGTCGCCGATCAACGCGGCGCGCTCCGGGTGATGGCCTCCTCGTCGGAGCAAGCCCATCTGCTGGAACTGTTCGAGGTGGAAACCGACGAAGGGCCGTGCGTTGACTGCTACACCAGCAGAATTCCCGTGTCCGACCCGGACCTCGACCACCCCGATCCGCGCTGGCGGGAATTCGCCGGCCGGGCCCGCCTGGCCGGCTTCCTGGCCGCCCACGCCAGCCCGGTACGGCTGCGTGACGAGGTCATCGGCGTGCTCAATTTGTACGCCGCCGAGCCAGGCCCGCTCGCGGACACCACCGCGGACGCCGCTCGGGCCATCGCCAACATCACTGCCATCGGCCTGCTGCAGCACCGCGCGGTGGAATATCGGCAGGTCCTGGCCGAGCAGTTGCAACACGCCATGAACAGCCGGGTGGTCATCGAGCAGGCCAAAGGCATCCTCGCCGAACGCCTCGGCCTGGACATGCCGGCCGCCTTCGACGAGCTGCGCCGGTACGCCGCCCGGCTCGGTCGCCGGCTCAGCGACGTCGCCGCGGCGGTCGCGGCCGGCGACCACGTCCCACCGATGATCGACCACAGCGGGCGGCTACGGGTGCTGGCCATCAGCCGGTTCGATGTCTCCAGTCTGAGCCGGCTCCGGGCCGTGGTCGGCGCCGCGGCGGCCCGGCATGGAATGTCCCATCCGGAAGTGGCACATTTCGTGCTCGCCGTACATGAGGCCGCTGCCAACGCCGTGCGCCACGGCGGCGGCACCGGGCAACTCCTGCTCTGGCTCACCGCCGACAACATTTACGCGGAAATCAGCGACCACGGCTCCGGTTTCGCCGACCCGTACCTGAATCCCGCGATTCAGCCGGGAACCAGCCACCGCGACCGCCGTGGACTCTGGTTGATCAGCCAGATCAGCACATTGAGCATCGACACCGGCAACTCAGGGACCCGGCTGCTGTTGAGCTACCCGTTGAACTCGCCCCGCTCCGGCTCCGACCACGAGTAACCGAGCAGCCCGTCCACGCCCGACAAGGCAACACGCCCGACAAGGCAAGAAGCCACCCCACCTCGCAGGGCCGCCGGTGATCTGCCGACGTTCACGCGTGGCCTCGCGGAGGCCCTGCGACACCTTCTCGACTGAGGGAGAATGCTCCGAGCGGGGGTCAGCCGGCGACGGTGGCGACGTAGACCGTGTTGGCCGAGGTGCCTCCGGTCAGCGGGTTGGCGAAGGTCACCACCTGGGCGGCGGCCGAGGCGAAACCCTCAGCCAGGACGGCCAGGAACGCGTCGTCGGGCGCGTCGTCGGACCAGAGTCCGAACGCCCCGCCCGGGCGCAGGCGGTCGGCGAGCCGGCGTAGTCCACCGGTGGTGTAGAGGTCGGCGTGTGTGGGGTCCAGGATGTTGACCGGCGAATGGTCGATGTCGACCAGGATGGCGTCGAAGCGGCGGTCCGGGTCGGCCGGATCGAAGCCTGTGCCGTCGCGCAGCAGCGCGAAGAAGTCGCCCTCCGACAGCGTGGTACGCGGGTCGGCGGTCAGAGTGCGGGCCTGCGGGAGCAATTCCCGGCGATGCCAGTCGATCACCGGCGCCAGCGCCTCGACCACGGTCAGCGACTCGACCCGGTCGTCGGCCAGGGCGGCACGAGCGGTGTAGCCCAGACCGAGACCGCCGACGACGACGTCCAGCGGCACGTTCGGCAGGGCGGCC
This sequence comes from Actinoplanes sp., assembly GCA_035687165.1. Taxonomy (GTDB): domain Bacteria; phylum Actinomycetota; class Actinomycetes; order Mycobacteriales; family Micromonosporaceae; genus Actinoplanes. Next base: position 10,031 of record DASRYP010000130.1, read on the forward strand.
AGGGTGAGCCGGGCCAGTTCCTCCTCGGCGACGGTGAACAGGCTGGACATCAGGTACTCATCGCCGAGCTTGACCTCGTACACCTCGGTCTTGGTGACGGGCTCGAGACGCCGGCGCAGACTCAGCTCGCCGACCCGAGTGGCGGCCCAGTCCAGTTCGGCGAATTGCGCGTGCATGCGTGTGTCCTTCCGACGCGGCGGGATCGCGCCGGCGGGAGTGGCCGGATGTTCGGGAACGCGACACGCCGACCATAGCCCTGCTGAGGGCCACGTCCGGCGCGCACCACTTTCGCAAGCTGTGCGGCCGGCCTGGGTGCGCCGGCGGGAGCTCGAAACCTCAAGAATGCCTCCTGCTCCGCCGTCGATTGACCACCACGACGACGATCACTGCCGTGAACAGCAGGACGGTCAGGACGATCGCGGCGAGACGCCACACGTCGAAGCGGGAGTCGTCGTCGATCGTGGCGGTGATCCAGTCGCTGATGTTGTCGGTGCGGGCGCTGAGGTCGGGGCCGGTGTGCGGGCACTCGGGGCCCTCGCTGACCACCCCGACCAGCACCGGGGCGCCGTCCTTGGGCTGCCGGAAATACGGGCCGCCGGAGTCGTGCTTGCAGGGGCTGGTGTCGTCGTGCGGGGCACGGCCGGAGATCTCGAGCAGAGCGTCGCCGACCCGGTCGATTTCGAAGCGGCCGGTCTGCAACCGGGTCGCCGGGGCGTAGCCGCCGTCGCCGGTGGTCAGACCGAAACCGGTCAGGCGGACGCTCTCGCCGGGCGACGGTGGTGCGGTGCCCAGCCGCAGCGGCGTGATGTCGGTGATCGCCTCGGCCAGCTCGGCCAGGGCCACGTCGGTGGTCTCGGACTGGCGGACCGCGACCACCTCCACCACGTACCCGCCG
>DASRYP010000131.1:0-2492 GCA_035687165.1 Actinoplanes sp.
CGGCGGAACCGGTCGATGAGCGAGCCCGAGCGGGCCGGCTTGGTCAGGCCCGCGGTGTTCAGCTCCTCGGCGGTGAAGCCCTTCTGCCGCAGGTGCTTGGCGAGCGCGTCCCACGAATCGGGGGCGAAACCGCACCCGTACCGTTCGGCGGCGTCGCGCCCGAAGCCACGCTGGGCGAGGAACTCGCGGGCCTTGCGCGCGCCGGGCGTGCCGAGCTGCTCGCGGTAAAAGACGCCGGCCTCGAGGTGGGCCGCCAGCAGCCGCTGCCGCTGCCCGGTCTGTGGCCGCGGCGCGCTCGGCGAGTTGTCGGTCTCGTAGCGCAGCTGGATGCCGGACCGCGAGGCCAGTCGCTCGATCGACTCGATGAACGACAGGTGCTCCGCGTCCATCAGGAACTTGATCGCGTCGCCACCGGCGCCACACCCGTGACAATAATAGACATTTCGGGCGGGTGCGACGGTGAAGGACGGAGTCTTCTCGTCGTGGAAGGGGCACAGGCCCTTGAGGTTGCCGCCGCCGGCTGAGCGCAGCGTCACCGACTCGCTGATGATGTCGGCGATCGACGTGCGGTCGCGGACCAGCGCGATGTCCTCGTCCTTGACCCTGCCCGCCACGGCATACATCCTGCCTCGTGTCAGGCCCGGGCTGCCACCAGGGTCCGGTGCCAGCTGATGGCGGCCGTGTCGGTGAGCGACGCAATCTGGTCGATCACGACGCGCAACGCCTCCGCGTCACTCTGCGCGGCCTCGAACAACGGGGCGAAAACCGGGTCAAGAGCCGATGGCGTACGCATCAAGGCCTGCACCAGCTCGACCAGGACGACGCGCTGCTCCTCGTACCAGCCGACCGCTCGCGACCGCATCACGTAGCGCAACGCCATCCCCTTGAGCAGCGCGCACTGATCACGGACGGCGCGCGGCACGACGAGGTCGGCGGCGTACCGGCGTACCGGATCGGTGCCGTAACGATCCTGGGTCGCACCGATCGCCGCGGCGACGAACCGGCCGGTCAGCACGCTGGTCATCCGCTTGAGGCCGACCTGGGCGCGATAGCTGCCGTCGTAGCGTGCGACCTCGGACACCACCGGCTCGGCCAACAGGAGGTCGAGGGCTGCGGCCAGTTCGTCGACCGGCTCGTCGGAATAGCTCGCGGCGACGTCGGCGCAGAGGGCCGCGCGCTCGTCGGCGTCGTGGAGCAGGAGTCGCAGCTTGAGGTATTCGCCGTGCACGCCGTCCTCGACGTCGTGCACCGAGTACGCCACGTCGTCGGCCCAGTCCATGACCTGCGCCTCCAGGCAGCGGCGCTCGCCCAGGTCGGCCGGGCGGACCCAGTCGAAGACGGCGCGGTCATCGGCGTACACCCCGAACTTGCGCCGTCCGGGCTCGTGGAACCAGGGGTATTTGCAGACCGCGTCGAGCGACGCCCGGGTGAGGTTGAGCCCGGCGCCGGGCACCTTGGCCTCGAGCCGGGTCAGGACGCGCAGGGTCTGCGCGTTGCCCTCGAAGCCACCGCACGCCTCGGCGACCTCGTTCAACGCGTGCTCGCCGTTGTGCCCGAACGGCGGGTGCCCGAGATCGTGGGCGAGCCCGGCCACGTCCACGACGTCGGGGTCGCAGCCGAGACGCTCGCCCATCTCGCGGGAGATCTGCGCCACCTCGAGCGAGTGGGTCAGCCGCGTACGCAGGAAATCGTCGGAGCCCGCGCTGTGCACCTGGGTCTTCGCGGCGAGCCTGCGGAACCCGGCGGAGTGCAGCACCCGGGCCCGGTCACGCTGGTAGGGGGTGCGTCCGTGGCCGCTGTCCTTGGCCGGTTCGGGGATCCACCGCCGGGCGTCGAACGCCGTCATGAGATCACCCTATGCGGCCCGGAGCGCCTATTCGCGCTTCGAGGAAAGGACGCAGAACTCGTTGCCCTCGGGATCGGCCAGCACCACCCAGTTCACCTCACGCTGGCCGATGTCGGCCGGGCGTGCCCCCATGTCGAGCAGGCGCTCGACCTCGGACTCCTGGTCGTCCGGGCGCAGGTCGAAGTGCAGCCGGTTCTTGCCCTTCTTCTGCTCGGGCACCGGCGTGAACAGCAACCCGGGCAACTCGTTCTGGCCGCGGCGAATCTCGACCTCGTCGGGCTGCTCGTTGACGATCACGTAGCCGAGCGCCTCGGCCCACCAGCGGGCGAGTCGCGCCGGGTCCGCGGCGTCGACGACGATCTGCTCCCATTGGCTCGGCATACACATCTCCTTCATCGAGAAGCGGCGATCATGTTACGCGTACATGTCCGGTCATTCTCATTCATGGCCGCGCGGACGCGCACTCCGGTGTCCTCCATCGGCGCCGCCGGACCGCATGCGCGGGGCCGGCGAACATGACGCACAGCCGGTGCGACTGTCTCTCCGGCAGCCGCCGGAGGATGGCCCACGGTGACGGCGACGCGACGGTGAGCGGAGCGTCGACGGACACCGACCGGAGGCTCGCCCACGGCCGCGGCTACGAGGC
>DASRYP010000132.1:0-4085 GCA_035687165.1 Actinoplanes sp.
GGGTCGAGCTCATCTCCGCAGCGTAGGGACCTGAGGACTAGTACCAAGGTGCAATGGCGGGTCCGACCCCCCACGGACGACAGTCGTTCCCATGCCCGTCATCCCCCTCGCCGTCAAGGTCGCCGGGCCAGCCTTGCGGGCCGAGGCGCCGGCGCTCGGGGCCGGGGCCGGGTTGAACATACTGCAAGTGGTGGTGGCGCTGGCTCAGCCCTGGCCGCTGGCGTTCGCGGTGGACCACGTGATCGGCGCCGAGAATCCGCGCCCGGTCCTGCTGGTGGTGGCCGCCGCGGCCACGGTCGGGCTCAGCCTGGTCTCCGGCCTGCTCGACATGGCCGGCGTGATGAGCGTGGAGCGCGCGGCCGCCCGGATCGGGGCGCGGCTGCGGAGTCGGCTCTTCGACCACACGGCGACCCGCTCGCTGCGCTGGCACGATCGGACCCCCAGCGGGGAACTGCTCTCCCGCCTCACCACCGACGTCAGCCGGATGCTCGACGCGGTCGTGGCGCTGGTCGCTACCCTGGTGCCCGACGTCATCATGCTGGTCGCGGTGCTGGTCATCCTGATCGTCTTCGATCCCGGCCTGGCCGCGGTCAGCGTGGCGGTGCTGCCGCCGCTGGCCCTGCTGGCGATCCGGCAGCGGCGGCGGGTCCGCGCGGCTCAGCAGGACGCCCGGACCGAGTCCGGCCGGTTGGCCGCGACCGCCACCGACCTGATGCGCAACGTGCGGGCGGTGCAGGCTTTCGGCCGTACGGATCGGGCCGCCCGGATCTTCGGTCTTCGCAACTCCGCGCAGCTGCGGTCCGAGGTGAAAGCGGTCGACACGTCGGCGCGCTGGACCCCGGTGGCCGACGTGGTGCTGGCGGTCGGCGCCGGGTTGGTGCTGCTGGTCGGCGGGCGGGAGGTGCTGGCCGGCCGGCTGAGCACCGGTGAACTGCTGGTGGTGGTGGCTTATCTGAGCGACCTCTACTCGCCGGTGCGGGCGCTGACCCGGCTCTCCAGCACGCTGGCCAAGGCGTCGGCCAGCGCGTCCCGGGTCGCCGAGGTGCTCGACAGTGACGACACCATCGTCGAGCGACCGGGTGCCGGGGAGGCCCCGATGCTGCGGCACGAGGTGCGCCTGCGCGGCGTCGGTTTCGGGTACGACCGGGACCGCCCGGTGCTGCACGACTTCGACCTGAGGATCCGCGCCGGCGAGACGGTCGCGCTGATCGGCCCGAGCGGCGTCGGCAAGAGCACCACCCTGCATCTGCTGCTGCGGCTGTACGACGTCGAGGCCGGCGCCGTGCTGATCGACGGCGTGGACGTCCGCGACTGCCGGCTGCAGAGCCTGCGGGAGCGCATCGCCTTCGTGCCGCAGGATCCGTGGCTGCTGGACGGCACGCTGGCCGAGAACATCGCGTTCGGCTCGGCCGATGCCACTCGCGCCGACGTACTCGTCGCCGGCCGGGCGGCACTCGTCGACGAGTTCGCCCAGGGGCTGCCGAACGGCTACGACACCCCGCTGGGCGAGGGCGGCGTACGCCTCTCCGGCGGTCAGCGGCGACGGGTGGCGCTGGCCCGGGCCGCCGTCTCGAACGCACCGCTGGTTCTGCTGGACGAGCCGACCGCCTCGCTCGACCCGGTCGCCGCCGCGTCGATCATGCGAGCGATTCGATCCGCGACCGCGGAGCGCACGGTCCTGCTCGTCACCCATGACCAGGACACGGCGGCGATCGCCGACCGCGTCGTCAACCTCGAGCCGGTGAGAGGAGGTGAGCATCATGGCAGGTCGCATTCAGACGCCGCTGGAGTACCGCAGGCGGCACCGGAGGTGCAGTCGCAGCCGCAGTCGGTCGTGTAGCCGTTCGCGCAGCCGTTCGCGTTGTCGTTACTGAGCAATTTCCTCGGAAGGCCCGCCCAGGTATGACCCGGGCGGGCCGGCCATTTCCCGGACATCGGAGAGCACCGTGATCGACGAGGACGGCGAGCCGATCTGGCCGTACAACGAGGGCGTGCCGATGCCGGGCGGATTCCACGCCTGGGAGCGGCTGGGCGTCGGGAAGCGCTGCGAGACCTGGCTGGTTTGGTCGCCGCACCTGTGGGGCCCAGCGGTTCTCAAACTCGCCCGCCCGCATCTGGTCGACCATCCCCGGGCCGCGCGCGCGTTGAACCGCGAGGTGACCGCCCTGCGCGACAACCCGCACCCGGTGCTGCCCCGCCTCTACGCCGAGGACGTGGCCGGCCCGGTCCCGTACATCGCGCTGGAGTATGTGGACGGCCCGACTCTTGCCGACGAGGTCGACGACACCGGCAAGCTCGCCGAGCACGACGTGGCGATCCTCGGCCTGCAACTGCTGACCGGCCTGCGCGCCTTGCACGCGCGCGGCCTGGCCCATGTCGACATGAAGTCGGAGAACATCGTGCTGCGCGACGGGCGCCCGGTGCTCGTCGACTTCGGCTCGGCCCGCGAGCTCGGCTCGGGCCAGCCCGCCGGTCGTCCGGTCGGCACCCCCGGTTATGCGGCGCCCGAGATGGAGGCGTGCGAGCCGATCAGCGCCGGCATGGACATCTTTGCCCTGGGGGTCTCGCTGCGTGAGGCCCTGACCGGGGATCCACCGCTCGAAGGCGCGAGCCCCGCCCCGGTGCACGACGTGATCGACCGGCTGTGCGCGGTCGATCCGGACCAGCGTCCGGCCCTGACCGAGGCGTACGCCCTGCTCGGCGCCCTGCTGCCCGAGGACGACCGGCCCTGGCCGGCGTGGGCCGTGCTCTAAGAGCTTGCGTGGGCACAGATACGAAGCCGGAGGTATCGTCCGGCGGGAATCGGCATCTATAAGATCCTCGCTTTGAACTGCCGGAATGCGCGGGCCCGGAATGTCCGGCCCCTGCGCTCGAGGCCGCGGAACGGCGTACCGACTGACGCCCGGACGACATCGCGAGGACATCTTGAACAAGAACGATTTCGGCCAAGCGCCGGACAAGCCCACCGCCGCCGAACGATTCCGCTACTGGTTCGACGGAGTCATGTCCAAGGGCATGATCGCCCTGATCGGCCTCCTTGCCCTGGTGAGCCTCGTCCTGATCGCCGTGGTCTCGCTCGTGATCACGCTCTTCGGTCTCTGGACCGACGAGCAGAAGAGCTTCGACGAGACGTTCTGGTCGAGCCTCATGCACGCACTGGACAGCGGCACCCTCGGCGGCGACGAAGGTGTCGGCCTGCGCGCGGCCGAGCTGGTCGTGACGATCGCCGGCATCATCGTGGTGGCCAGCCTGATCAGCATCATCTCCAGCGCCTTCGACGCGCGGGTCGAGGAGCTGCGTAAGGGCCGTTCGCGGGTGCTGGAACAGGAGCACACCCTGATCCTGGGCTGGAGCTCGAAGGTCTTCCCGATCGTCAACGAGCTCTGTCTCGCGAACCAGTCCCGCGGGCGGTCCGCGATCGTCATCCTGGCGCCGGGCGACAAGATCGAGATGGAGGAGGCGCTCAAGGCCAAGGTGCCGAATCCGGGAAAGACCCGATTGATCGTCCGCAGCGGCGACCCGCTGGACCTGGTCGATGTGGAGGTCGCCAGCCCGCGCGCGGCCCGCAGCGTCATCATCCTCGCCCCCGACGACAGCGAGGACCCGGACTCGGCCGTGATCAAGACGGCGCTGGCGCTGACCAACAGCCCGCGCCGCAAGCAGGGCCGCTACCACATCGTCGGCGAGATCCGGCACGCCGCGAACATGGACGCCGCCCGCCTGGTGGGCCGGGAGGAAGCCGACTGGGTACTGACCGACGACCTGATCAGCCGGATCACCGTGCAGACGAGCCGGCAGAGCGGCCTGAGTGAGGTCTACACCGAACTGCTGGACTTCGACGGCGACGAGATCTACTTCAGCGAGCAGCCCAGCCTGGTCGGCCGGACCTACCTGGAGACCCAGCAGGCCTTCCCGGACTCGGCGGTCGTCGGGGTGTTCTCCCACGGCGCCGTTCTGCTGAACCCGCCCGCCGGGCAGATCTACCTGGCCGGCGAGAAGCTGATCGTCATCGCGGAGGACGACAGCCGGATCCACCTCACCGCCGGGGTAGCCCCGGACGACGCCGCGATCAGCGACGCGGAGGA